>JAQXZD010000088.1 GCA_029227035.1 Lachnospiraceae bacterium | reverse complement strand
GCTGAGATTAAACCGGGCGATACGCTGATCGGAATTGCATCATCCGGTGTACATAGCAATGGTTTTTCTCTTGTCCGTAAGGTGTTTGAGATGACAAAGGAGAGTCTGGATACCTATTATGATGAACTTGGCACGACATTGGGAGAAGCACTGATTGTTCCTACCAAAATCTATGTCAAGGCATTGCAGTCTGTGAAGAAAGCAGGCGTGACGATTAAAGGCTGCAGTCATATTACAGGCGGAGGCTTCTATGAGAATATTCCGAGAATGCTTCCTGACGGTATAGCAGCAGAGATTCAGAAAGACAGTTATCCTGTGCTTCCTATTTTCAAGCTGTTACAGAAGACCGGCAATCTGGAAGAGAAGATGATGTATAACACTTACAACATGGGTCTTGGCATGGTTCTGGCCGTAGATCCGGCAGATGCGGATAAAACTGTTGCAGCCATTGAGGCGGCAGGGGAAAAAGCTTATATAGTTGGAAAGACAGTAAGCGGAGAGAAAGAAGCTATATTATGTTAAGAATAGTAGTGTGTGTATCCGGTGGCGGTACGAACCTGCAGGCAATCATCAATGGCGTGCGGCAGGGGACTATTACCAACACAGAGATTGTAGGAGTAATCAGTAACAATAAGAATGCTTATGCGTTGGAAAGAGCAAAGCAGGCGGAAATCCCGGCTGTATGTGTTTCGCCCAGGGATTATGGAGACAGAGAGCAGTTTAATGAAGCTTTTTTGAAAACAGTGGAGCAAATGAAGCCTGATTTAATCGTCTTGGCCGGATTTCTTGTAGTGATTCCGTCACAGTTGATCCGGAAATATGAGAACCGGATCATTAATATCCATCCCTCTTTGATTCCTTCTTTCTGTGGTACCGGTTATTACGGACTTAAGGTACATGAGGGAGCACTTGTACGGGGCGTAAAAATTACGGGAGCAACGGTGCATTTTGTGGACGAGGGAACAGATACAGGTCCAATCATTATGCAGAAGGCTGTGGCGGTGCAGGAAGGTGATACACCGGAAGTGCTGCAGCGAAGAGTCATGGAAGAAGCGGAATGGATTATTTTGCCGCAGAGCATTGACTTAATTGCCAACGGTAAAGTGACGGTAACAGATGGTAAAGTACATATATCATGATTGTACATGCCGGATTGAATAAAACTTGAACAGATAAGGAAAGGCAGGAACACCTGATGAAAGTATTGATTGTAGGAAGTGGCGGCAGAGAGCATGCCATAGCAACCAGTGTTGCCAGGAGCCCTAAAGTAGATAAAATATATTGTGCGCCGGGTAATGCGGGAATCGGGCAGATTGCGGAATGCGTTCCCATCGGTGCCATGGAATTTGATAAGCTGGTTACTTTTGCCAAAGAGAAAGCGATCGATCTGACGATTGTCGGTATGGATGATCCTCTGGTGGGCGGTCTGGTAGATGAAATGGAAGCAGCAGGACTGCGGGTATTTGGTCCTCGTAAGAATGCAGCCATTCTGGAGGGCAGCAAGGCTTTCTCCAAAGACCTGATGAAAAAATATAATATCCCTACGGCAGCCTATGAGAATTTTGATGATCCGCAGAAGGCATTAGCTTATCTGGAAACAGTTGAAATGCCGGTTGTCTTAAAAGCGGACGGTTTGGCGCTTGGTAAGGGCGTTCTGATCTGTGAGACGCTGGAAGAGGCAAAGGAAGGCGTTAAGACTATTATGGAGGATAAGAAATTCGGTACAGCCGGTAATCGTATGGTTATTGAGGAGTTTATGACCGGACGCGAGGTTTCCGTGCTTTCCTTTGTGGATGGTAAAACCATCAAGATCATGTCCTCGGCCCAGGATCATAAGCGTGCGTTGGATGGAGATCAGGGATTGAATACAGGCGGTATGGGCAATTTCTCGCCCAGCCCCTTCTATACAAAAGAAGTAGATGATTTTTGTCAGAAATATATTTATCAGCCGACAGTGGATGCCATGGCATCGGAAGGAAGACCTTTTAAGGGGGTTATCTTCTTTGGGCTGATGCTTACG
>JAQXZD010000087.1 GCA_029227035.1 Lachnospiraceae bacterium | reverse complement strand
AGTACCTTTTTCATTCGTCCTCTCTCCAATCTTTATTTTCTTGTATCTTCCTCATAAGTTCCTCTATCAGCGGAAGTGCCTGTTCACTGTCCATATTTGTGACAAGCGTGCTGAGTTCTTCTATTTTAATTTGTATATCGGCAGGATAAACAAATTTCTCTAGTATTTCCATACTTTCATCCATCCTGTCAATGTCAAGTTCCTCCATCGCTACCCGAAGCATCTCAAAATATGCCAGAATCACCGTATCATCTTCCTCTTCCACTTTTTCCTCCGGTCTTTTCACGCATACTTCTAACTTTTCTCTGTAGCTGCACCATTCTTTCAGGAAAATCGGAGTAAGGCTGTCAATCCGTTCTATATCCGCATTTTTCGCCGCATCTTCGAGCAGCTTTGCCATTCCGCCAAGTACTAACGCACCTATCATGTTTGCGGAACTTTTCATGGAATGCACCTTGATGCGATACTGTTCTAATGCTTCGCGCTCACTTACCTGTTGTTCTGTCTTTATTTCCTGATAAAAATCTTCCAGACGTTCTGCCTCAGAAAGAAGCGACTTGTAGAAATCCGATACCGTATCTAAAAGCAGTTCTTTATCCGGCAGGTGCAAAAGCCCGTAACTCCAATCCACACCTTCAATCATCGGCAGGCTCTCTTCTTCCTTCTGTGATGAAGATATCCTCATCTGCTCCTCTTCATGCCCAGTTTCTTCCTCCACATCAAACTTCAATAGTTCCCTCGGAAGCATCAAAAGAATCATCTGTTCTAATTTCTCAGGATTAATAGGTTTTGAAAGGAATGCGTCAAACCCTTCTGCCAGATACATTTCCTTTGCGCCCGTTATGGCATTTGCTGTCAGCGCAATCACCGGCGTATTCTGGCATTGTGAATTTTCCAGTTTTTTCAGTTCATGCAGCGTCTCTATTCCGTCCATATCCGGCATCATATGATCAAGGAAAATCAAATCATAATGTTTCCGGCAAACCATTTCTAAACATGCCCGTCCACCGTCTGCCACATCGACATTTACCTTTGTTGTCTTCAACAGACTGATAAACACCTTAAGATTCATGGCATTATCATCCACCACAAGCAATTGCGCTTCCGGTGCCGTAAATACCTCCATATAAGAGTATTCCACCGACTGCTGTCTGAGACGTTCCTCTAAGTTTCCCACCGGTTTCTCATCTACAATTTTCTGCTCAATGCTAAAATAGAAATGGGAACCTTTTCCGTATTCACTTTCCACATTCAACGTACTTCCCATGAGTTCAAGCAGCTGCATGGTAATATTGATTCCAAGTCCGGTTCCCTCAATATTCCGGTTCCGTTTTTCTTCAATTCGCTCAAATTCTTCAAACAGCCTGGAAATGTCTTCTTTCTTAATGCCTATTCCCGTATCCTTAACAGAAAAATCAAGCACTGCCATATCCCCTCGTCTGCTGTAACCTACACTGAGAGTCACGCTGCCCTCCTTAGTATACTTCACGGCATTATTAAGCAGGTTTACCAGTACCTGCCTTATTCTGACATCATCTCCGAGTAACTTTGAAGGCACATTTTCATCCACGCAGATATGAAAATCCAATTTTTTATTCCCCATTTTCGCAATAATCATATTGGATATATCATGTATCATACTGCTGAAATCGTATTCTACAAGAATGATTTCCAGTTTTCCCGATTCTATTTTTGAGAAATCAAGAATATCATTTATCAGTGCTAACAGATTTTGTCCCGCATTCTGAATATCCAATGCGTACTCTTTAATCTGCATATCCTTCGTTTCCCTTAGTATCATTGTATTCATACCGAGAACCGCATTAATAGGCGTGCGGATTTCATGGGACATATGCGCAAGAAATTTTCCTTTAGCAGCGTCGGCTGCTAATGCTTCTTTCTTTGCTTCTTCAGCAAGCGCATTGGCTTTTTCAAGCTGCTCGTTTTTCTTTTCCATGTACTCCATTTCGCGCTGCAGAAGCCTTGCATTTTCTTCTATATTATAAGAATACCCGGCAACAATCTGTCCGAACTGTTTGTAGAGCATAATCAGGCTAAACGCCGTTGTTCCTAAGCGGCTGAATTTTCCCATATCTCCAACACCCACCATGTACATCCGCAGAATGTCTATCATACCGCCTGCCGCCATCACAAACCACGCTGCGATTTCCATATATATATCTTTCGTGTGTTTCGCTCTGCAAATTTGAATATATGACACTCCAGTCACAATCATTGCCACACCAAGCAACGCATGAGAAACAAATGCCATTTCCATAAAATCAAAAATATTCAAAATTTGAAAAAACATCTGGAAAACAATATTCGCGCATATCAAACCCAGCAGCACTTTCCAACGCTTCTGGTATATTCCTAGTTCTTCATTTCCATAGTAAAGTATCAGCCAGAAAGGTATCACCATCAGACACAGAAATACAAGCACCGAATAAAAGCTCTGGTTTCCATAAAAAATACTCAGAGTTTTTGTTTCTACAAAATAGTACAGTGCCGTTACGATGCAGTAGCCACAGATATATGGCATTCCTCCGGTACTCTGTTTTGATGCCTTTTGAATAAAGGATAGAAGCGCAAAATCCACTCCGCAGACAATGACAATCAAGCTGCAGGCAATATTAAACGCATTATCCCTCATCAGCTTTAAAATAAGAACATCCCTTTGCCCTATCGTTATCTCATTTATTTTCGCAGCATAATTATCATAAGGGGAGCTCATTTCTATGCGGATTTTTCCGCTGTCCAAATCGGAAGGAATATCTATAAAATTAACCACACTACCCGGAGTACGGCCAAAGCACCTCGTATCTTCTTCCCCAAATTGATAGACCTCCACATCGTCTATGAAAACCCGAAACATCTTATCCGCCGAAAGAAAGGACATGGTCATGCCCCAATATTCCCTTGGAAGTGTATTTTCCATCACAACCTTTTCCTGTGCCAGACTTTCCCCTAAAAAAGGAAGTTCTGAAACAACTGTGCTGTCGCCATTCTCCCAGGTAATTTCCCAACCAGCATTAAAATCGTATATCACTCCCTTAGAAAGCGTCATATCATCCACTTTGAATCCAATGGCAGCATACACAAGTATTGCAATATCCAAAAACAACACAATCCAGATAATTTTTTTGAAATATTTCATACACATTTCCCCATATTGCCAGCCTTAAAAGCTGCAAAACCCTTTATCCGTCAAAGAATGTAGTAGGTATTTTTACTCCGGTTCTTTGCAACATATAATGCTTTATCCGCACTGCTGTAAAGCTTCTCAAAATCTCTACCTGCAGCATCCATTGTCCTCGCTATTCCGATAGAAACCGTTGTTACCCCTGCATATTTTTCTTCAGCCATCTTCTTTTCAAAATTGGTGCCTATCTTTTTCGCCAGTTCTTCTAATTCTTTAATATCTGCCGTCTCCTTATAGAAAAGGCAAAACTCATCTCCGCCCATTCTACACGGGATAACATCTTCCTTTAATTCCATTAGCACCTGTCCAAATTTTTTCAGCACCTCGTCGCCTGCCTGATGCCCGAAACGATCATTGACCTGTTT
>JAQXZD010000086.1 GCA_029227035.1 Lachnospiraceae bacterium | reverse complement strand
AACTTTGTTCTCTCAGCCATAGCTCCGGATACAATCGTTGCTGTGGTTGCACAGAATACTAAGTTAAATACAAAATTTGAAAAATCAAAATCTGCATATGCGGTAAAGATATCAAATCCCGGCTTTCCGATGAAACCAAGTAAATCTTCACCCAATAAGAAGGAAAAACCAATCAGAATAAACATTACTGTACCAATACAGAAGTCCATCAGGTTTTTCATTAAAATGTTACCTGTGTTCTTGGCTCTGGTAAAACCTGCCTCTACCATTGCAAATCCTGCCTGCATCCAGAACACCAACGCTGCGCCTATCAGGAACCAGACGCCATACACGTTATCGCTCACAAATTGCATAATTTCTTCACTCATAACTTTAATCCTCCTAAGTTTTATTTATCAGACAAGATACGCATAAAAAAAGCAACACTTCCCCAATTTCCACAGCTTCGTGGTTCAAGAAAATGTTGCTGATTTTTTATAAGTATCTGAATGAACGATTTACTATACTTCGAAAATCAAATCGCCGTAAGATGGCATTGGCCAGATTTCCTTGTCGACAATCATCTCCAGCTTATCAACAGGAGCTCTCAGCTCATCCATTGCTGTTTTGACGCTGTCTCTGTAATATACAGCCTGCTCTCTGCCTTCTTCCATCTCGCCGCCCTTTGCCGTTACATCTTCCAGTTTTGCAAGTGCAACCTTGGTATCGGAAAGTAATGCGGATGTCTCAGTCAAAAGCTCTGTCTGAACGCTCACATCTGCATCTGCGCATGCGCTCTTAACAGCATTCAAAGACTCTGCAAGCTTTGTTGTATATTTGATAACTGCCGGAATAATCTGCTTTCCTGCAATATCAATCATGGCTTTTGCTTCGATATTGATCGTCTTTGCATAAGTCTCGTACTCAATCTCTACACGGGACTCAAGCTCGGTCTTGGTAAATACACCAAACTTTTCAAATGCTTCTACTGATTCCGGAGCGGTATAAGCCGGAATTGCGTCTACCATGGACTTGATGTTCGGAAGTCCACGCTTCTCAGCCTCAGCCACCCACTCATCTGAGTATCCGTTTCCGTTGAATACAACTCTCTGATGCTCAACGGCATACTTCTTAATCAAATCATGTACGGCAAGCTCAAAATCGTCTGCCTTCTCCAGAACATCACATGCCTCTGAAAATGCTTCTGCAACAATCGTATTCAATACGATGTTCGGCTGTGCAACGGAATCCTGGGAACCAACCATACGGAACTCGAACTTGTTACCGGTAAATGCAAACGGTGATGTACGGTTACGGTCTGTTGCATCCTTCATGAAATCCGGAATGGTCTTAACACCGGTCTCCAGCTTCTCGCCTTCCAGACTGTGTGTTGCAGAACCTGTGCTGATCAACTGATTCAATACATCTCCAAGCTGATCTCCCAGGTATACGGAAAGGATTGCAGGCGGTGCCTCGTTTGCTCCCAGTCTGTGATCATTTCCTACATCTGCTGCAGATGCGCGAAGCAATGCTGCATGCTCATCAATTGCCTTTAAGATACAGGTTAATACCAGAAGGAACTGTACGTTCTCATGTGGTGTTTCGCCCGGATCCAGTAAATTGATTCCGTCGTCTGTGGTGATGGACCAGTTGTTGTGCTTACCGGAACCATTCACACCTGCGAAAGGCTTCTCATGAAGCAGGCACTGCAGTCCATGTCTGCCGGCTACCTTCTTCAAGGTCTCCATGGTCAACTGGTTATGGTCTACTGCCACGTTACACTCTGCATAAATCGGAGCAAGCTCATGCTGTGCCGGTGCAACCTCGTTGTGCTGTGTCTTGGCGCTGACACCCAGCTTCCAAAGCTCCTTGTTTACATCTTTCATGTATGCAGCAATTCTCTCACGAATAGCTCCGAAATAATGGTCATCCATCTCCTGTCCCTTAGGAGGCATTGCTCCGAAGAGTGTACGACCTGTAAAAATCAAATCCTTACGCTGTAAGTACTTTTCACGATCCACCAGGAAATATTCCTGCTCCGGTCCGACGGAAGGTGTTACCTTCTTGGAAGTGGTATTTCCAAATAATCTGAGTAATCTCAATGACTGCTCATTGATGGCTTCCATGGAACGCATAAGCGGTGTCTTCTGATCCAGTGCCTCTCCTGTATAAGAACAGAATGCGGTCGGAATGCAAAGTGTTGCGCCTGCGGCATCCTGACGTACAAATGCAGGTGATGTACAATCCCATGCTGTATATCCTCTTGCCTCAAATGTGGCACGAAGACCACCTGACGGGAAAGAAGAAGCATCCGGCTCACCCTTAATCAGCTCTTTTCCGGAAAAGCTCATAAGCACCTTTCCGTTTGGCATTGGTGCAGTGATAAAGGAATCATGCTTCTCTGCTGTAACTCCTGTAAGAGGCTGGAACCAATGGGTATAATGTGTAGCGCCCTTTTCGATTGCCCATTCCTTCATCTCATGTGCAATCACATCTGCGGTCTCCAGATCCAGTTCCTGACCTTCCTCCATAACCTCATGGAGCTTCTTGTATACCTTCTTCGGAAGGCGTTCCTGCATTACTGCATCGTTGAATACATTCTCGCCGAAAATGTCTGCAACGTTAAAATAATCACTCATGTTCACAACATCCTTTCTTAGTTAATAATCAAATCCCCTTGGATAAAATTTAATGCTATGAGATAAAAAAGGGCATTCCAAGCTTACTTGGAACGCCCTCGTTCAAATCTCATGTATTATTGATATACTTAAGATACCTCTTTTGTTCTCAAAAAGCAACCTCTTTTTTCAAAAAAATCACTTTTTATTTATTTTGTACTACTTTTTGTGTAACAAAATACTCCATTTTGTCTATTCTGCTTTGCCGACAGAACCGAATAATTCCATCTTCTCTTTTACAGTGGCCTTGATTGCCTCTGCACCAGGAGCAAGCAGCTTACGAGGATCAAATCCCTTTCCTTCAAGATCCTTTCCTGCCTCAATGTATTTACGTGTAGCATCTGCAAAAGATAACTGGCACTCTGTGTTCACGTTAATCTTAGCTACTCCAAGAGAGATTGCCTTCTTAATCATATCCTCAGGAATACCTGTACCTCCGTGAAGAACCAGCGGCATTGCACCTGTCTTGGACTGTACTGCATCCAATGTCTCAAAGCTGAGTCCTGCCCAGTTCTCCGGATACTTTCCATGAATGTTACCGATACCGGCAGCAAGCATGTCAACGCCCAGATCTGCGATTGCCTTACACTCATCCGGATCTGCACACTCACCCATTCCTACTACGCCGTCTTCCTCTCCACCGATGGAACCAACTTCAGCTTCGATGGACATTCCCATTGCATGAGCAACATTAACAAGCTCTGTTGTCTTGGCAACATTCTCCTCAATCGGATAATGGGAACCGTCGAACATGATAGATGTAAATCCGGCCTTGATGCACTTATAGCATCCTTCGTAAGTACCATGATCCAAGTGAAGTGCTACAGGAACCGTAATTCCAAGCTCCTCATCCATTGCCTTAACCATTGCTGCAACGGTCTTAAATCCTGTCATGTACTTTCCTGCACCCTCAGATACACCGAGAATAACCGGGCTGTTCAGCTCCTGAGCTGTAAGAAGAATGGACTTTGTCCACTCCAGATTGTTGATATTAAACTGGCCTACTGCGTAATGGCCTGCCTTTGCTTTTTTCAGCATTTCAGTTGCAGATACTAACATTTGTATTTCCTCCTAATCATAAGTTATATTGATTATATTACATTTTTCACAAAAAATAAAGTTAAATATTTAACAAAATATCTTAACCCTCTGGTTCAGATTTCGTATCGTAACCTCTTCATGTTCTCCACCAAACTCTCCGTCCAGTGTCCACGCAACTTTTTCCTCCGCCTGAAAATGTACTTCATCCGTCTTAAAAGAATAAATCAGGTCTGAATCATTAATCATATTTGCCAGACAGGCAAGTATCTCATTCAACTCAATCGGATTCTTCGGCATCTTAATCAGGCAGACCTCAAACACTCCGTCATCCAGTTTGACGTCATCTCCGGTCATACCCTTAAATCCGCCTACCGAAATGGAATTGGTAATCATGCCGTATATGAACTCATCCTCAAAAGTATTCCCGTCATACTCCACTTTCATACGGTAGGAAGTGATATCGTGAAGCTGCTTCACTCCTTCCATGATATATGCCACATGCCCGAAAATATTCTTGAGCTGCTGTGATGTTTTGTACGACACCTCTGTAAAAAGTCCAAAGGCAGCAACATAAACAAAAGTATCTTCGTTAAAATCTCCGATATCGCAGGAGAACGGATTCGCTCCCACTGCAACCTCTGACGCTTTCACCATGTCCTTTGGAATTCCAAGGGAATTTGCAAAATCATTGGTACTTCCGGCCGGAATATAGCCGATCGGGACATCCAGCTCCGCCCGCATCAGTCCCGTCATCACCTCGTCCAGAGTACCGTCTCCTCCGCTGCAGACAATGCGGTCATAACCGGCTCCGTCCTCCATCACTTTTCGGACGGCATCCTCTCTCTCCTGTGTCGAATAGATGGTTACCTCGAATCCGGCTTTCACCATATTGTCAACAATATCCATCAGATGATTTTTTATCTGTCCCTTCCCTGAATGTGGATTGATAATAAATAAAAGTTTCTCGCTCATTGTTTTCCCCTATATCCATGTTTTTATACATCACGATCCGGTCTCTCTGCGCTCTCACAAGGGCCCAGTGTCTCCGCAATTTCTGCCAGTTTTCTCAATCGGTGATTTACGCCGGACTTACCTACCGGAGGATCCAGATAGGTTCCAAGCTCCTTAAGCGTTGCCTCCGGATAATCCAGTCTGGCCTGCGCAATCTCTGCAAGCTGTCCCGGGAGCTTCTCAAATCCAATCGTATCCCGTATTCTTCGGATATCCTCCATCTGGCGCACTGCTGCATTCACCGTCTTGTGAATGTTGGCTGTCTCACAATTCACCTTACGGTTGACGGAATTGCGCATCTCCTTCAAAATCCGGACATTTTCCAGATTCATCAGAGAGACATACGCCTCCATCACATTTAACATATCCACAATCTGGGAGCCTTCCTTCAGGTACATGACGTAACGCTCTTTCCGACAGACAATCTTCGCCTCCGCATCAAAGTGCCCCACAAGCTCCTGAAGCTGCGCCGCCTGCTCCCGCGTGTGGCACACAATTTCAAAATGATAGGATTTGTTCGGATCACTGATGGAGCCTGCCGCCATAAACGCTCCCCGCAGAAATGCCCTCTTACAACAGGTCTGCTGCAAAAGCATTCCGTCTGCCCGCCGTTCCTTCAGCGGAAGCTCTGTATACGGTTCTGCGTTCCAATGCAGTGCCTCCAGCAATCGCAGGCTCGTCTGTGGCTCCTTGCGTCCGCTCTTTTCTTCACCAAAAATCTTCTGTAAAAGAAGCTCATACTTCTCCTGCAACAGCGAATTCTCCGTGACAAGCAGCACTCTGCCGGACTCATCCAGTTCTCCTTCCATTTCCAGCATCCCTGCCAGCTCCGCCAACTGACAGTGGCGGCTCCTGCCAAACTGCCCCGCCAGTTCCTCCCTGACTTCTCTCGAAAAAGACATTCTACTTTCCTCTCAATGCATCCTTACCGATATCCCGGTGTTCAATCTTAAGGCCATACTCCTTACTCTCTCCACCGCTCATACGCTTGTACAGCTCGTTTGCCAATGTCACCGAACGATGCTTTCCGCCGGTACAGCCAATGGAAATCACAAGCTGGTTCTTTCCCTCTGCAATATAATGTGGAATCAGAAACCGGATAAGATCCGACATCTTATCAAGGAACTCTTTTGCCTCGTCAAACTGCATGACATACTGCTGAATCTCCACATCATTTCCCGTCTTCGGGCGAAGCTCTTCTATATAATACGGATTCGGCAAAAAACGCACATCCATCACAATATCCGAATCTGCCGGAATGCCGTACTTAAATCCAAAGGAGAGAATGGTAACCATCAGGCTCTTAAAATCCTCATCCCTGACAAAAATTTTCTCCAGCTCTGCCTTTAATTCCCGTGTCAGAAGCCGACTGGTATCAATGGTATAATCCGCTTCTTTCTTCAGGTATTCCAGCTTCTGCCGCTCCCTCTCAATACCTTTGTCAATCCGCTCTCCCTGTGCCAGCGGATGGCTCCGCCTCGTCTCTTTGTATCTTTTTACGAGAACCCCATCCTCCGCATCCAGAAAGAGAACTTCATATTTTACATCCTTTTGGCGAAGAATCTCGAGCATTCCGTCTACCGTATCCAGCCGCTTGCCGCTTCGCGCATCAATACCGATTGCGATATTTTTCATCTGTGTATCAAAGTTCGTTGTAAAATCCACCAGCTTATCCAGTAACGGAATCGGGAGATTATCTATACAGAAAAATCCCATATCCTCCATCATCTTCATCGCTGTACTTTTTCCTGCGCCCGACATTCCTGTTACGATTACAAACCGCATGCTCTCACTCCCTCTCTAACTCTTTATCTTTTAAAAGTCTCCAATCATCCTTACTTCCGGTTCCAGCCAGACTCCCGAACTGCTCTGTACCCGTTCCTGCACATCCGTCATCAACTGCCTGATTTCCGCAGCCGTAGCATTCCCGCGGTTGATCACGAAACCGCAATGCTTCTCTGACACCTGCGCATCTCCGACTGCATAACCCCGAAGACCTGCATCCATAATCAGTTTTCCCGCAAAATATCCCTCCGGCCGCTTAAAAGTGCTTCCTGCGCTGGCATATTCCAACGGTTGTTTCTCCAGTCTTTTCTCCCGAAGCTCCGCCATCTTCCCGCGAATATTTTCTTCTTTCTCCGGAACAAGGGTAAACTCTGCCGAAACCACAATATAGGACTTTTCCGGTATGCAACTGTGCCGATAGGAAAGAGACATTTCTTCCACCGGGAGAGTTTTGTATTCTCCCTCCATGGTCAGCACCCGCACTGATGTCAGGATATCCTTCAGCTCTCCGCCATAGGCTCCTGCATTCATTGTCACCGCTCCACCGACACTGCCGGGAATTCCCGCTGCAAATTCCATGCCGCCAAGTCCTGCCGAAGCTGCCGCATTTGCCGCCTGTGACAAAAGAGCACCCGCATCTGCATATAGTTTGCACCCTTCCGTTCTCACAATTCTCATGCCTGCGCCAACCTCAATGACAAGCCCTCGAATGCCTCTGTCTCCCACGAGCAGATTGCTTCCGTTCCCGATAATCGTGACTGCGATTTCCTTTTTCTTTGCCACTTCCAGAAGCTTTGCAAGCTCTTCTGCCTTCGGAATGGCATAATACTCTGCAGGACCGCCCACCCGAAAAGTCGTATGGTTTTTCATCGGTTCTTCCCGCAATACCTTAAGCTGAGGAAGCACCTCTGCAAGTTCTTCTACAAATTCTGCCATTATGCCTCCTCCAGAAATGCCACATAACCGCGAAATGCCTCATACAAATCCACTTTGCTGATAATTTCCCACGGCGCATGCATGTTGAGGACAGCCACGCCGCTGTCAATCACATTCATTCCATAAGTAGCAAGAATATAGGCGATGGTTCCGCCGCCTCCCTGATCTACCTTGCCAAGTTCTGCCGTCTGAAAAGCCACTTCCCGATCATCCAGAATTTTCCGAAGCTTTGCCATATACTCTGCGCTTGCATCATTCGAACCCGATTTCCCGCGGGAACCTGTATATTTGTTAAACACAAGTCCTTTTCCAAAATATGCACAATTGTGTTTATCCATGACCGACGGATAATTCGGATCAAAAGCTGCCGACACATCCGAAGAAAGCACATTGGAATTCTTCAGTGCACGACGCACGGTCAGCTCACTGTAAGTTCCGGTCAGATTAATCAGCTCAGCAACCGTGTCCTCAAAGAAATGGGATTTCATACCGGTTGCTCCCACACTTCCGATTTCTTCCTTGTCCACCAGCAGACAGACAGCGGTTCTCTCCGGCTTCTTCACCTGAAGGATAGCTTCAAAAGACGGATATGCACATACTCTGTCATCATGTCCGTATCCCATAATCATGCTGCGATCCAGTCCGTAATCTCTGGCCTCTCCCGCCGGAACCACCTCGATTTCCGCAGAAAGCAGATCCTCCTCCGACACATCATATTCTTTTTCCAGAATATCCAGAATATTTGCCTTGACACGATCCTTAATTTCTTTGGTATCCTCACCGGTTTTCTCCTGTTTCGGAATACTTCCGATCAACAGATCCAGATTTTCTCCCTCTATCACTTTGGCCGCTTTCTTCTCCATCTGCTCGCCTGCCAGATGAATGAGAAGATCGCTCACTCCAAACACGGGATCTCCAGCCTTGTCTCCGATATTTACTGTGACGGATGTTCCATCCTTTTTACAGATAACTCCGTGTAACGCCAGAGGCAGAGTCACCCACTGATACTTTTTTACGCCTCCGTAATAATGGGTATCCAGCATCGCCATCCCTGTATCCTCATACAGTGGCACCTGCTTCAAGTCCAGACGCGGAGAATCGATATGCGCTCCAAGGATATTCATACCTGCCTCAACCGGCTCCTTTCCGATGACAAAAAGTGCCAGACCTTTGCCCTTGTTGTTGACAATCACCTTGTCCCCGGCCTTTAATTTTTTCCCGTCTTTTATCAACTCCTCAAGATCTGTAAATCCTGCATCCACAGCCTTCTGGTATAAAGACATGGTGCACTCTCTTTCTGTCTTGCAGGCAGAAATGAAACTGCGGTACTCCTCCGCAAATGCAAATACTTTTTCTCTCTTTTTTCCCTGCGGATATTTCTCCCACGCATTTTTTCTATCCATGATCATTCAATTCCTTTCATAAATTCGGCTTACAGGCAAGCTTGACGTCCGAATTATTGACTTCACTTTGCCCCTGCAAATAATTCAGGGTTTATTCATCTTCTTCTGTCTGTGGTTTACCGCTGCCGTCTCACAGATTACCGCCAGATTACGTCCCGGGCGAATCGGAAGGGAATGACATACCACTTTATTGCCAAGGTACTCAATGTATTCCTCCTCCAGTCCAAGCCGGTCATAATCAGCATCTTTTTTCCAGTCTTCCAGCTTAATCACCAGATCTATCTGCTGCTTTTCCTTAACACATTCCACACCGTACAAGGTCTTAACATCAATAATGCCGATTCCACGCAACTCAATAAAATAACGGGTCACCTCCGGAGATGTTCCAATCAGGGTATGCTCGTTAATCTTGCGGATTTCCACAACGTCATCCGTCACCAGTCGATGTCCTCTTCGGATTAATTCAAGCGCTGCTTCACTTTTTCCGATTCCGCTGTCACCTGTAATCATCAATCCCTCGCCGTACACATCCACCAATACTCCGTGCACGCTGATGCAAGGCGCAAGCTGCTCACCCAGCGTATAAATCAGCTCTGCCGTAAATTCTGAGGTCGGTCTTCCCGTTCCCAGTACCGCCACATTGTTGGCCACTGCCTCTCTCAAGAAAAGAGCATCCGGCTGCAAATCCCTGCAGAAGATTACACACGGAATATCAAATTTGAGAAATTCCGCATAGCGACGTGCTCTCTCCGCTTCGTCCATGTGCTGGATGTAGGCATATTCCACATTTCCGATCACCTCGACTCTCGCTTCCTCGAAATGCTCAAAATATCCCGTCAACTGAAGCGCCGGACGATTGACATCACTCGTTATTATTTTCTTCTTTTTCAAATTAATATCACTGGTAAAATTTTTCAGATCCAAAAGTTCTACTATTTTAGCAACACTGACACTACTGTTAATCATTCTCTTCTCCCTTCCGTTCCCCGAAGTTTTCTTTTTTAAAAGTGTACCACGCATCCCCTGTACATGCAATTATTTATGCAAAAACCCATAGACTTTCTCTGCCGCCGTCCTGTTCATGTTCTCCGTCTCCGCAAGTTCCTCCACGGATGCCTCTTTGATTTTCTCCAAAGATTGGAACTTCCGCATCAGGGCTTTACGCCTTGCAGGCCCGATTCCTTCGATATCATCTAAGATGGAATGTACCTGTGACTTTGAGCGCAGGGAACGATGGTATTCAATGGCAAACCGGTGTGCCTCATCCTGAATTCTGGTTATCAGCTTAAATCCTTCTCCATGCCGGTCAATGGGAATCTCTACATTATTAAAATATAACCCTCTGGTTCTGTGATTGTCATCCTTGACCATACCACAGACCGGAATTTTTAATCCCAGCTCTTCCAACACCTGAAGACAAATGTTCACCTGTCCTCTGCCTCCGTCCATCATAATAATGTCCGGAAAACGGGTAAAGCTTCCCATCTCCTGCGGTTTCTCTCTTTCTTCCAGTTCCTGTCTCTCCTGCATGCCGTGCAAAAACCGTCTGGTCAGCACCTCATGCATGGAAGCATAATCATCCGGACCCGCCACGGTACGCAGTTTGAACTTACGATAATCGCTCCGTTTAGGCTTTCCCTTTTCATACACCACCATGGAACCTACCGTCTCAAAACCATTGATGTTGGAGATATCATAGGCTTCCATCCGGTTCAGTTTCTTCATTCCAAGCAGTGCTTCGATTTCCCGCACCGCTCCGATGGTTCTGCCCTCTTCTCTCTTAATCTTTTCCTTATCCTGACTCAGCACAAGGCTGGCATTCTTCTGGGCAAGTTCCACCAGTTTTTCTTTTAAGCCTTTCTGTGGAATCCGGATAGTCACTTTCCTGCCCCGCTTCTTTGTCAGCCACTCCTCCAGAACCGGGATGTCTTCTATCTCTTCCTGAAGCATAATTTCCTTTGGAATAAAAGGTGTTCCGGAATAGAACTGCTTGACAAACTCCAACAGAATCCTGCCCGGATTTTCCTCCGATCCGACACGGACATGAAAATGATCCCGTCCGATAATCTTTCCGCTTCGAATAAAAAACACCTGCACCACTGCATCCGTATCATCGCTTGCCAATGCAATAATATCCTTATCCTCTCCATCCGTATTTGTAATCTTCTGCTTCTGGGCAATCTGCTTTACACTTCCAAGAAGTTCCCGATATTCAATCGCTTTCTCAAACTCCATATTTTCCGAAGCCGTCTGCATCTGCTCTTCCAGCTCCCGAATCACCGGAGCATAATTTCCATTCAGGAATTCAAGTGCCTTCTTCACCTGAACCATATAGTCTTCTTTGGTAATGCATTCCTGACAAGGTGCCGAGCACTGATGAATATGATAATTCAGACATGCCCTTTCCTTTCCGATATCCCGCGGCAGTCTACGGTTACAGGTGCGAAGTTTATAGATTTTGTTGATCAGCTCAACGGTATCCTTGACAGCACCCGCGCTTGTATAAGGTCCAAAATATCGCGACCGGTCCTTTTTTACCTGACGCGAAAACTGTACCCGCGGATAATCCTCTCCCATCGTTACGCGAATGTACGGATAGGTCTTGTCATCCCGAAGCATCGTGTTATACTTTGGCGTATGCTCTTTAATCAGATTACACTCAAGTACCAGCGCCTCCAGTTCAGAGTCCGTAATAATATATTCAAACCTTGCGATATGCTCCACCATTTGCCGCTTTTTCAATCCCTCATCATGGCTTGGCTGAAAATACTGGCGCACCCGCTTGCGAAGGCTTAACGCTTTCCCTATATATATAATTGCGTCTGTCTGATCATGCATAATATAAACTCCCGGCTGATCCGGGAGTTTACGAAGTTCTTCTTTAAAGTCGAACATAAATTATTCCTCAAACATATCTTCACTGGCAACTGAGACTTCTTCCGGATTCTCCTCCTTGGAATCCGCATTTTCATCTTCCTGCGGAAGTCCTTTCATCTCACGGAACATCTTCATGAAGTCCTTGCCTGTAATTGTCTCCTTCTTATACAGATACTCACTGATATGATCCAGAATCTCACGATTCTCGGTCAGAAGCTGCGTTGCTTTCTGATAACTGTCATTGATGATTTCCAGCACTTCCTCATCAATCAGACCTGCCGTATCCTCTCCGCAGATAAGACCTGCGCGTCCGTCCAGATACTGGTTCTCCACCGTGGCAAGACACATCATACCAAACTTATCGGACATACCATACATGGTCACCATGGCCCGTGCTATCTTGGTAGCCTGTTCAATATCATTGGCTGCTCCGCTTGTTGCGGACTGGAATACCAGTACTTCCGCTGCACGTCCTGCCATGTAAGTGGTAATCTTTGCCAGAAGCTCATCCTTTGTCTCCAGATATTTCTCTTCCTCCGGAGTCTGCAATGTATAACCAAGTGCTCCCATCGTTCTCGGTACAATGGTAATTTTCTGAACCGGCTCTGTATTCTTCTGCAGGGCGGAAACCAATGCATGGCCAACCTCATGATAAGAAACAATCTTTCTCTCCCTGTCACTCATCACATGGTCTTTCTTCTCCTTGCCACCCACTGCAACCAGTTCAAATGCCTCAAACAAATCCGACTGGTTGACAAACTGACGTCCGTTTTTAACCGCATTGATTGCCGCTTCGTTAATCATATTGGCAAGATCCGAACCAACCAGTCCCGCCGTTGCCAGCGCCAGCGCATCCAGATCCACCGTCTCATCCATGTGCACATCCTTGGAATGAACCTTAAGCGTCTCCAGACGGCCTTTGAGATCCGGCTTATCCACAATAATCCGTCGGTCAAAACGTCCCGGACGAAGCAATGCCTTATCCAGTACTTCCGGACGGTTCGTTGCCGCCAGAATCAGAATTCCCTTTGAAGGATCGAAACCATCCATCTCCGCAAGAAGCTGATTCAGCGTCTGTTCCCGTTCATCATTTCCGCCGCCGTAACGACTGTCACGGCTCTTACCGATTGCATCAATCTCATCGATAAACACGATACACGGTGCCATCTTCTGCGCCTCTTTAAACAAATCACGGACTCTTGAAGCACCCACGCCCACAAACATCTCCACAAAGTCGGAACCTGCCAGTGAGAAAAACGGCACATTTGCCTCTCCCGCAACTGCCTTTGCCAGAAGCGTCTTACCGGTACCCGGAGGCCCCACCAGAAGTGCTCCCTTCGGAAGCTTTGCTCCGATATCACGATATTTTTTCGGGTTGTGCAAAAAGTCGACAACTTCCTGCAGGGACTCCTTTGCCTCGTCCTGTCCCGCAACATCTTTAAAGGTTACACCCGTTGATTTCTCCACATAAACCTTCGCGGTTGTCTTTCCGACACCCATTGTTCCGTTACCCATGCGCTTTACAAGGAAACCAAACAGAATCCATATCACCGCCAAAGGAATCACAAAACTCAGGATATTCAAAAGCCATGTGGAAGTATTATCCGGTACGGTTGCGGCAATCTCTACCTGCTTGCCGTCCGATGTCTTCGCCTGCTTTAATGTGGTAATCAGCTCCGGATCGTTGACAATTCCCGTATAATAGGTAACCTTATACGGCTTTGTATCCTTAACCAGTGTATATTCCATGGAGTAAGAGCCAAACTGTACCGTCTTGATATTCTGCTTCTCCAACTGTGTCAGAAACTCCGAATATGTAGTTTCTTTTGTACTCATCTGTGAAAAACGGCTTGTGAAGAACGAAATCAGAAACAGTCCCACCAGTGTCACCATGATAAAGGCGAGTATCATCTGCCCGTTATGATTATTTTTCTTGTCTCCGTTGTTATTCCCATTGCCACCGTTATTATAGTCTCCGTTGTTGTAATTGTTCGGTGTCTGATTATCCATAATCCCTCCACATGTGCAAAGCACATTTCTCTTGTATTGTGGTTGTAACCTGTTTGTCCGGTTACATTACATTATTATATGTAATAAATGCGCTAAAATCAACATTTTGTTCGTTAAGATTTCTTATTGTTTCTAAAGATTTTCTAAAAAAGTGTGGAATATTTTGTTTTATGGCTGTATAATATCTTAGTTATTATTATTTATTTCGTAATTGAGGAGGAAAATTATGCCTGTAAAATACGTCTTTGTAACCGGTGGTGTTGTATCCGGACTTGGAAAGGGCATCACTGCCGCATCACTCGGGCGTCTGCTGAAGGCCCGTGGCTACAAGGTGACCATGCAGAAGTTTGATCCGTATATCAACATTGATCCGGGAACCATGAATCCTATCCAACACGGTGAAGTCTTCGTAACCGATGACGGAGCCGAAACAGATTTGGACTTAGGTCATTATGAGCGTTTCATCGATGAAAGCCTGACCAAAAATTCCAATGTGACCACCGGAAAAGTATACTGGTCCGTATTACAAAAAGAACGCCGCGGTGATTATGGCGGAGGAACCGTTCAGGTCATTCCTCACATCACCAATGAAATCAAAAGCCGCTTTTACCGCAATTTTACCTCTGACGATATGCACATTGCCATCATCGAAGTCGGAGGAACCGTCGGAGACATCGAAAGCCAGCCTTTCCTTGAAGCAATCCGCCAGTTCCAACATGAGGTCGGACATGAGAATGCAATTCTCTGCCACGTAACCCTGATTCCGTATATCCGCGCTTCCGGAGAGCTTAAGACCAAGCCAACCCAGGCAAGCGTCAAGGAACTTCAGGGAATGGGTATCCAGCCGGACATCATTGTCTGCCGCTCCGAGCTCCCTCTGGATCAGGGACTCAAGGACAAGATTGCCCTGTTCTGTAATGTGCCAAGCAGTCATGTTCTTCAGAACCTTGATGTGGAGTATCTGTATGAAGCTCCGCTTGCAATGGAAAAAGAACAGCTTGCCAAGGTTGCGTGCGAGTGCTTAAATCTTGACTGTCCTGAACCGGATCTTACCGACTGGAAGCAGATGGTCAACGACCTTCGCCATCCGGATAAGGAAGTAAAAATCGCACTTGTCGGAAAATATACTGCATTACACGATGCCTATATCTCCGTTGTGGAGGCATTAAAGCACGGAGGCATTCCGCTCCACACCACCATCGATATCAAATGGGTGGATTCGGAGACTGTAAATGCCGATAACGTCAATCAGATTCTCGGGGATGTAAACGGCATCCTGATTCCTGGCGGTTTCGGTGTCCGCGGTGTTGAAGGAATGATACTGGCTGCCCGCTATGCCAGAGAGAATCAGATTCCTTATCTCGGGCTGTGTCTGGGTATGCAGGTTGCCATCATCGAATTTGCCCGTCATGTCTGCGGCTTCAATGATGCACACAGTATCGAACTTGATCCAAACACCACACACCCGGTCATTGCACTGAT
>JAQXZD010000085.1 GCA_029227035.1 Lachnospiraceae bacterium | reverse complement strand
CAAGACCTCCCATGGCCTCGTAACCGTCTATTTCATTTCCGGATACGATAGAAGCTGTAATACCTTCCACAACGCTTCTTGGATGTTCAAAACTTCCACCTTCACCCAGAAAACTATCCAGCGTAGGATAAAAGCCCTCAGGTTTCCTTCCGTTACAACTGCCAAACACCCCATAAATCACTGTGTTTTCCTTATGGCCCCTTTCATCAAAGGTAAGTGTCGGATTCACGGCAACACCATACGGCAAGGTATAAATCCTGTTTAACATGCTTGTTACATTTCTGTGATCCCGGATATTATCGGCACTTCTTGCATAAATCGGTACCGCACTGATACCCTTTACTTTTCTGACACTCTCCCCGCAATTCTTAATCCGGATCCTGGTCAACTCCACCTTAGCGTCTTTCCATGGCACAAATGATGTTATCTCGGCCTCTAATTGCAGCTTTAAAGATTTACGTGTTACTTTCTGATACAATAATCCGGCTTCCAGGTTTGTTATTTCCTTCTGTCCGGTAAACTTTAAAGACTGCTGCCACGCCGATACACCCGTTGCAGACCAGTACTCTCCATCTTCCAGTCTGATCCAGAAATTTCTTGTAGATTTATTATTATGAAGCCCTTCGCAGGTTACAGGCTCCAGAAGAAAAGAATTTTGTCCCGTTTTACTGTCGCCGCCAAGCTCCGGTGTAACACTGCTCATAACCCCCTGTTCTCCTGCAAGCGGGAAATATAAATAACTGATCAGCTCCGGATTATCTAACCGGAAACTTCCATATTCATCAACAAATTGAATTCTTTTCATTTTCTCTCCTTTTAAACAAAACCTCCTTGACACTAAGCAAGGAGGTTTTCTTGTAATATATAACGCAAACCCGGCTTTATTCTTTTACACCGCCCAATGCAACACCGGCGATGATATACTTAGAAAGCAGACAATATACAATGAAGATGGGGGCAATGGTAATAACCAGTCCCACATAAATAATACCGAAATCTGTCCTGAACCGTTCACCTCTCATAATCTGTACAAACATTGGCAGTGTATATTTACTCTGTGATGTCAGGAGCATGGAAGGCGTATAGAAATTATTCCATGAACCGATAAATGCAAAGATACACTGTGTTGCAATCGCAGGCTTCATCAACGGAACCGCTATCGTATTAAATGTTCTGAATTCTCCGGAACCATCAATTCTTGCCGCATCTATGATTTCCTTCGGCAGCGCGCTTATCATATACTGTCGCATGAAAAATACCGTTGCCGGAGCCGCAATTGCCGGCAGAATCAATGGAATGTAACTGTTTCCCAGTCCAATCTTATAGATAAACCGGAAGAAACCGATGGAAGATACCTGTGCCGGAATCATCATAATACCCATGATGAATGCCCACACAAAGGATGCTCCCTTGAACTTATATATGGTAACTCCATATGCTGTCATTGTAGAAAAATATACGGTCAGTGCCGTTGAACTTACCGCTATGATCAGACTGTTTACCATATACCTCCATAAAGGTACATTTTCATTACATTGTGCAATCAGCTTGCTATAGTTTTCCGGAAAGCTGACGGAAGGTACCAGTGAAAAGTGTGTCTGTATCTCCACACTTGTTCTCGTGGCATTGACCAGCATAACCCAGAACGGAAACAGGCTTAGCAGGCACAGAAATACACAAATGGCAAT
The DNA here is from genome assembly GCA_029227035.1 of Lachnospiraceae bacterium. GTDB lineage: Bacteria > Bacillota > Clostridia > Lachnospirales > Lachnospiraceae > Roseburia. Next base: position 3,524 of record JAQXZD010000085.1, on the reverse strand, counting down.
TCTGAATATTTGAGCCATTCTGATGGATGCACTCAGGCTTCTTTCTTTTCCCGTATTCATCTCTGCGCCCTCCTTTCCATTTTTTCTCTTGCCTTGATTTCCTTCTTCTCGCGAATCTCATCTTTATCCCGCATAATATAGAATAAGCATAAACTTAAGATAGTCGTCACAACAAATAACACCATGGAAACGGCCGACGCCTTACCTAATTGTTTAGAGCCGGTAAAGGCAAGATCCCTTATGTACATGGTAATGGTTCTTGTCGAGAAATCCGGATCTCCCTGTCCGCTTGCCGTTAACAATTTGGGGATATCATACATCTGCATACCACCGATTGCCGAATTGACAAGGGTAAATAACAAAATCGGTTTTAAAAGCGGCAATGTAATTTTGCGGAAAATCTGCATACTCGTCGCCCCATCTACTCTGGCTGCTTCGATCAGGGAAGGATTGATACCCAGAATCCCGGCAGACAGAACAATCATGGTATTTCCATACCACATCCAGAAATTGATGAAGGAAATAATGCCTCGTGTCGCCCATTTATTACTGAAAAAACGAACCGCATCCTTTACAAGACCGCTGCTGACCAACAGCTGATTGATTGGTCCGTTTGGATAGTCAAATAATTTATAGAACAGAACGGAAATCGTTGCCGCCGTAATGATGTTTGGCAAAAACACCAACATCTTATATGCACCCTGGCCTTTTAACTTAACCCTGGTATCTGTAAACCACACAGCCAGAAGCAGTGCCAGAAGAATCTGCGGTATAAAGCTTGCCAGCCACATGATAGCCGTATTCCAAAGTGCCTGGAATGTATAGGTATCAAACAAGACACCTTTCTCACTCATAAAAATAGTTTTAAAATTCTCCAGACCGTTAAAAGTAGGTCCCACTTCCACATTAAACAAACTGTCCGTATAACTCTCACAAAAAGCAAGTCCTATCGTATAGATCAATGGCCACAACTGAAAAATAATAAAAATAATGAAAAACGGAGCAATAAAGAGCCATCCGTATTTATCATATTCCACTGATTTTCGCTTACCGGATGTTTTACGCATAATGAACCTCCCATCATATTTAAAAAGGGAGCCGTGCATGTATTATGAACAATTCACATTTCATGTCACAGCTCCATAACCTTTTATTCCACAGTAATGTCAGGATAAGCTTCTTTTACAGAAGTCTTAAAATCATCAATTGCTGTATCCAGATCTTTGGTTCCGAGCTGATATGCTTCAAGCTGAGGCCCAAGTAAGTCATTGATCTTCTGGTCATATGCACACATCCAGGATACATCTACATTCTCTGCCAGCGGAAGGAATGTGCTAATGAAGTCCTGTCCGCCAAGGAACTCGTAGCTGCCCTTACCCTCATCGGATAACTGCTGCATAGCACTCTTATTGTTAACATAGTCCAATGTCTCCTCAGACATCTTCTTCATAGTTTCTGTATCACAGCAAAGACCCTTCATGATCTTACCGGCAACCTCTTTATCAGAGCAGCCTGCTGTTGCACCTAACCATGTACCACCCCAGTAATAAGGCATAGGTCCCTGACACATATTCCACTTACCGTATGTACCTTCGCCAACAGCTTCACCGCCGCAGTTAGCCTTGATGGTCCAGTGTAAGAACCATGTACATCCAAAGTAACCGAATACAGAGTCTGTAGACGGGCCTGCATTCCACTCGTCAGTCCATGTTGTTGTTTTGCGTGTCAGATCCTCTGTCTCAAGTGTTTTGGAAACTTCCATATATTCAACCATCTGGTCATCCATATGGAATACACCACTATCATCAACCCATGGTTCTGTCTTATTTGCATAGAACACATTGGAAATATCTCCGTTAGAGGATAACATTCTTGTCTCATCGTTAGATGCTTCTTTTAATGTTCTTGCTGTTTCAAGAAAATCATCCCATGTACCGATCTTAGCCTGCATCTCCTCAGGAGATGTTACACCAAGATATTTCTCTGCCAAATCAGCACGGTAAATGAAAGCACCTGGGCAGCTCTGCCAGGAAAGTCCTTTGACGGAACCGTCTCTCTTATCCTTTGCAATGTCAACTGTGTAAGGATACATCTCACCTAAATCAGCCTCGGAAAGACCAAGCTCCGTAATAGGAAGTGTATAATCACTGTTTGTATATTTCATGATATAAGCTGCTTCAAAAGCAATCATATCAGGATAATCCTCAGCATCGGGAGACTGTAACAGTCCGTCAATCTTCTCCTGGTATACCTTGTCATCACCAACATTTACATATACAACCTTATCCTTGATTTCCGGATACTGCTGATATACATACTCCAGTCTGTCCTGTAACTCTGTGTTCCATGAATAAATATAGAACTTGTCATCGCCGGAAGCGGTTGTTTCCTCTGCTGCCCCCTCTGTGTCTGCTGCTTCGGATGAAGCCTCCTTCTCAGCACCTGTTTCCTGTGCTGCATTTCCATTGCCGGAACCACATCCTGTCAAAACACCTGCAACCATGGATGCTGCCAGCAAAGTACTGATTAGTTTCTTTTTCATTCTTCTTCCTCCTTTTTGATTTTGGTTAACTTGTCTGTTAACAATTGTTATTATAGATATGAGGAGGTGCAATAAATATAATATTCATGTTCATTTTATCACAATCATGTTCTTATTTGCTTTTTGAAATACCTATAGCCATTTTCATTGCCGTGATGGCAAAACCATGTTATTTTGTTATATAAGAGATGGGAAAGGTATGGTTATTCATATGAATTTAGACAGAGAATGGTGCCGAAGTGAATTTATCCAGCATGAAATATTAAGGGAACATCGCCCCCTGGAAGACGAATTCAACTACTACATCGCAGTTTCAGAAGGTAATATAGATTATGTCACCGAAAATTTGGCTACTCACACCTTTATCAATCCTAATGGTATGGGCATTCTCTCTGAAAATCCCCTGCAGAATATCCGCTATCATTTTGTGATTACGGTTGCCCTTGTAACACGTTACTGTGTAGAAAAAGGCATGGAGCAGGAAAAAGCCTATGGTTTAAGCGATTTTTATATTGGTAAGATGGATAAATGTAAGACAGTAGAAGAAATAGAAGCGGTCCATAAAGCAATGAGCCTTGATTTCTGCAACAAAATGCTCCTACTAAAAAAGGAACATATACTCTCCAAACCAATCATTTTATGTATGGATTATATTTACAGTCATATACACAACAAAATTACCGTCAGAGAGCTTGCTGAATATCTGAACCTTTCAGAGAGTTATCTGTCCAAATTATTCTGTAAAGAAATTGGCATTTCCATCAGCGAATACATTATGCTCCAACGAATTGAACAGGCTAAGAATCTGTTATGCTATTCGGATTACAGAGTCATTGACATCGCCAATTATCTTGCCTTTTCCTCCCAGAGTCATTTTATTCAGACATTCCAAAAGTATACAGGATTAACTCCCAGGAAATACCGGGACAAACATTTTAGAAATAACTGGGAAAATACCTTTATAAAGTAACAGGGTCAAAAC
>JAQXZD010000084.1 GCA_029227035.1 Lachnospiraceae bacterium | reverse complement strand
GTCAGAATTTGCCGATGAATTGGAAAAGGCAGAAGACTTTGACAGTGCACTGGATAAACTCCTTCGCAGAGAACTGGTAGCCCATAAGAGAATCATCTTTAACGGCAACGGTTATAGCGAGGAATGGGTAGAAGAGGCAGAAAGAAGAGGGCTTTCAAACTTGAAGTCAACCGTAGATGCCCTTCCGGTATTTATCCAGGATAAGACGATCGAACTCTTTACCAAGAATAAGGTATATACCGAGTCAGAGATCCGTTCCCGTTACGAGATCTTGTTGGAGAACTATTATAAGACCATCAATATCGAGGCAATGACACTGATCTCTATGACCAAGAAAGACATCATGGGAGCAGCCTTAGAATATCAGTACACCTTGGCCGAGGTCTTTAATGCAAAACAGGCAACGGGCGTAGCCGTCACGGCTAAGACAGAAGAAAAAATGCTGGCAAAGGCAGCAAGTCTGACCGAAGCCTTAGCAGAGCGCTTAGACAAGTTGGAGGCAGATGTAGACAAGGTAGACGAATCCGCAGATGCACTTGAGATTGCTAAATATTACCGCGAAGTCATCTTTAGTGATATGAGCAGTCTGCGCGAGGTGATCGACGACTTGGAAGTTGTGATCCCATCCGACATCTGGCCATATCCGACCTACGGAGAGATGCTTTACAGTATCAAATAAAGAAAAAAGGAAAAAGTAAATGCACAAAGGCGTGCACGTTTTCGCAGGCAATTCTCGAAACGTGCACGCTTTTAAAATGCAATTAAAGGAGGATAACGTTATGACACAAGAGATTATGGATGCCATCAGTTCGCAGACCTTTGGAGTCTGGTTCTTGATCGGCGCAGCGTTAGTATTTTGGATGCAGGCAGGATTTGCCATGGTAGAGACTGGTTTTACCAGAGCAAAAAATGCCGGAAATATCATTATGAAGAACCTGATGGACTTTTGTATTGGTACAGTGATGTTCATCCTGATCGGTTTTTCGCTTTTACTGGGTGAAGATCTGGTAGGTATCATCGGAAAGCCGGGATTTGATATCTTTACCGCATATGCAGATTTTGATTTTTCAAATTTTGTATTTAACTTAGTATTCTGTGCAACCACAGCAACGATTGTATCCGGAGCTATGGCTGAGAGAACAAAGTTTTTGTCTTATTGTATTTATTCCGCAGTTATTTCCGCTTTGATTTATCCGATCGAAGCTCACTGGATCTGGGGCGGCGGCTGGTTAGCTCAGATGGGCTTCCATGATTTCGCAGGTTCCTGTGCAATTCATATGGTCGGTGGTATCAGTGCACTGATTGGTGCTAAGATTCTCGGACCGCGTATTGGTAAGTTTACCAAGGATAAGGATGGTAAGATTACAAAGGTAAATGCATTCCCGGGACATAATCTTCCGCTTGGATGCTTAGGTTGCTTTATTCTTTGGTTTGGATGGTATGGTTTCAACGGTGCTGCATGTACAGATGCTGCACAGCTTGCCAGTGTATTCCTTACCACAACAGTTGCTCCTGCAGTTGCAACCGTTGTATGTATGATTTTTACATGGTTAAAATATGGCAAGCCGGATGTATCCATGTGTCTGAACGCATCCCTTGCAGGTCTGGTAGCAATCACAGCTCCTTGTGATGTTACAGATTGCCTTGGTGCCGCTATTATCGGTGCTGTGGCAGGTTTATTGGTAGTATTTGGTGTGTGGCTTCTGGATTACAAGCTTCATATTGACGATCCGGTTGGTGCCGTAGCCGTACATATGATGAATGGTATCTGGGGAACAATTGCAGTTGGTCTGTTTGCAACGGAGACAGCTCCGGGATTTGCAGCAGCAGGCATTCAGGAAGGTCTTTTCTATGGCGGCGGATTTAAGCAGTTGGGCTTACAGCTTACCGGATTTGTCAGTGTGGCAGCATGGACAGCCGTAACAATAACTATTGTATTTTTGGCAATTAAGGCAACAATTGGTCTTCGTGTATCTGAGGAAGAGGAGATTGTAGGTCTGGATGCGACAGAGCATGGTCTTCCGTCTGCATATGCAGGTTTCTCTATCATGGATGTATCAAACACGATGACAATGGATGTAAACGAGAATACCGATCTTGGTACACCGGAGTATGCAGAGGCTTCACAGGTTCAGAGAGATGCAGCCGTCAAGGTGGTTGGCGTACCGCATGATGCGACCGGAATTTACAAGGTTGTTATTGTAGCAAAACTTTCAAGATAAGATCATTTGAAGAAGGCAATTAACGATTTGGGTGTAACCGGAATGACCTGTACACAGGTTATGGGTTGTGGTATCCAGAAGGGTTCCGGCGAGCGTTATCGTGGTGCCGAGGTCGATGCAACCTTACTGCCTAAGATTAAGGTTGAGGTTGTCGTAAGCAAGATTCCTGTTGATAAAGTTATTGAGGCAGCGAAGAAAGCACTTTATACCGGACATATCGGAGATGGTAAGATCTTCGTATACGATGTGGCAAAGGTTGTCAAGATTCGTACCGGTGAAGAGGATATAGATGCATTACAGGATGTAGAATAATGTTGCGCGAATCTAATGGTTAGATTCGTGAATCTAATCCCCTTAGTTTTTAGTATACATCAACAGCAGGTCCCCTGGCGAAAGCCGGGGGATTTTGCTGTCGATAAATAATTCTTTATATCGGAAAGAATGTTTGGTATAATGGTTGAAGAGTTTATGATAGTCGTTTGAAAAGGGGGCTAATATGAATTACGGAAAGGCCGGAATCAGACGCCGCGCAGAGCAGATTGACGCAAAACCGAAAAAGATTCGGAGAAAATGCGGTGTGATTTTTGGACAAATACTTCTCATTTTCTTTTTGGTTGCGGGGATTGTTGTCATCAGCACCATTATAGGAGCCGTAAAAGGCATTATCGCATCGGCACCGGATATCAATACGATGGATGTTATTCCGACCGGGTATTCCACCACGGTGCTGGCAAGTGACGGAAGCGAGATTGCAACACTTGTGGCAGAAGGTTCCAACCGCCAGTATGTTACTTTGGACGAGATACCGGAGGATTTGCAGCATGCGGTTGTGGCAATCGAGGATGCGCGATTTTACGAGCACAACGGAATTGATTTAAAGGGTATTGCCCGCGCCCTGGTGGCCGATATCAGAACTATGGATACGACGCAGGGAGCCAGTACCATCACGCAGCAGCTTATAAAGAACAACGTTCTTTCGGAGCAATGGGCGACGGAAAGCGAAGGAAAGATATCCAAGCTGGAGAAGATTGAACGTCAGGTACAGCGTAAGATTCAGGAGATGTACATTGCAGTGGAACTGGAAAAAAAGGTCAATGACAAGGACTGGATTCTGGAGAATTACCTGAATTCCATCAATCTCGGAAGCAATACGCTTGGTGTGGAGGCGGCTTCCCAGCGGTATTTTGGCAAGGATGTGTCGGAGCTGACATTGTCCGAATGTGCGGTGATTGCAGGAATAACAAAGAATCCGGCTGCCTATAATCCGATTCGCAATCCGAAGGATAATGCAAAGCGCAGACAGGACGTACTGGATGCCATGAAGAATCAGGGATACATTACGCAGGAGCAGTATGACGAGGCGCTTGCAGATGATGTGTACGAGAGGATTTCGGAGCACAATGACGTGATGTCTGCTTCCATGAATACCTACTTTGTAGATGCAGTCATCGATGATGTGCTGGATGACCTGATGAATGTCAAGGGATATTCACAGAGTGAGGCTTATAAGGCTCTTTATCAGGGAGGACTGACCATCAAATCCACACAGGATCTGGACATGCAGGCCATCTGTGATGAAGAGGCGATGAATGCAGCGAATTATCCGGTAGGCGCAAAATATTCCTTTTTCCTGTCCTTCCAGGTGAAGGAAAAGGATGGAGCGATTCAGACATACACGAACCAGACCATGCTTTCTTACTACAAGAAGAAAACAAACAATCAGGATTATTCCATCAACTTTAATTCTGAGGAAGAGTGCAGAAATGCCATTGCGCAATACGAGAAAGATGTCCTGAAAAAAGGGGACAAGCTGGTGGAGGATTCGGAGTATATCTTTATCACCCTGCAGCCGCAGATTGCAATGACGGTTATGGATCAGAGTACCGGAGAAGTGAAGGCGATTGTGGGAGGCAGAGGCGATAAGGCGGGTAACCGTACCTGGAACCGTGCCACCAAAACCTGCAGACAGCCGGGCTCGACTTTTAAGGTGATTGCCTGCTACGCACCGGCTCTGGATGCGGGTGGCAAGACGCTTGCATCCGTGCAGGATGACGCACCGCTTACGGTGGGAAAGAAGACGTATAACAACTACGATTTCAGTTATCGCGGATACACCAATATCCGGACGGCAATTACGAATTCCATCAATATTGTCACGGTCAAAACGCTTCAGGATATCGGAATAGATTTGGGATACTCTTATGCCCAGAAGTTTGGCTTCAGTACCCTCGTGGAAGAGGACAGAAATCTGGGAATTTCTCTGGGTGGTCTGACACAGGGAGTTACGAATCTGGAGCTGACAGCGGCATATGCAACAATCGCAAATCAGGGAGAATATATTGAGCCGAGTTTCTATACGCAGGTGCTTGACCATGATGGAAATGTTCTGTTGGATAACACACAGACCAAGGAGCATCACAAGGTGCTCAGCAAGGATACCGCGTGGCTTCTGACCGATGCCATGAAGGATGTCATGACAGCGGGAACAGGAACCCGGGCATATTTTGGTGACGGAATGGCACAGGCCGGAAAATCCGGTACGACCACAGCCAATCGAGACGCTCTTTTTGCAGGGTATACGCCATATTATACCTGTGTGGTATGGGGCGGATATGATGATAACTCCAAGCAGGCGGGAAGCACCACCAGTTATCCGAAGAATCTGTGGAGATCCGTGATGAAGCGGATTCATGCGGATTTGGAGGCGAAAGACTTTGATAAGCCGAAGGATATTACCCAGGCAACGGTATGTGCCAAGTCCGGGCTGCTTCCGGCGGAAGGCGTGTGTGAGCATGATCCGCGCGGTTCCATGAATTACACGGAATATTTTGCCAAGGGAACGGCACCGACGGAGAGCTGTGACCAACATATTTCATTGCGTATCTGCAAAGAATCCGGAGAGGTGGCAGGACCGTATTGTCCGGAGGAACAGGTGGAGACGAAAACCTTTATTGTAGGGGCACAGCCGGGTTCAGGGGATGCTGAGTATTCCGTATCGGAAGAGTTTATCAATAAGACGTGCTCGATTCATGATGAAAATTACAAGCCGGAAGAAGAGAAAGAACCGGGTGATGACGTAAAAGAAGACGAGGAAGAACCGGAGCCGGATAAAGAGGAAGAGACTCCTCCGGAAGAGGATGAAGATACTTCGGATGAGGATGTGGCTCTGAGTACAGGCTTGCTTGGAATCTGGAGATGGATTCAGCTTCGGAGTACACAGGGATTAAGGAGAATATAGCAGTATGGATGCACCAGAGAAGGGATACCGTGTTGTCTACAAAGGCGGAGAGGGAGAAATTGTGGAAAAAAAGTCCCGCTTTATTGCAACGGTACGTCCGGTGGAGACGGAAGAGGAAGCAACTTCTTTTATCAATGAAATGAAGAAAAAATATTGGGATGCAAAACATAACTGCTCTGCATTTGTGATTGGAAAGAGACAGGAGATCAGCCGGTGCTCGGATGACGGAGAACCGGCACAGACGGCAGGACGTCCAATGCTGGATGTGCTTTTGCGAGAGAATATTACAAATGTGGCAGTTGTGGTTACCCGGTATTTCGGAGGTGTCCTTCTGGGAACCGGAGGGCTGGTGCGGGCATATCAGGCAGCAACACAGGCTGGACTGGCTGCCAGTACGGTTATTGTCAAGCAACAGGGAATCCGGCTTATGGTACGCACGGATTACAACGGGCTTGGACGGCTGCAATATCTGTTCGGGCAGCAGGGTACGGCGGTGCTGGATACGGAATATGCGGCAGATGTGGTGTTGACGGTTCTGGTTCCGTTGGAACAGAAGGAGGCATTTGCCAAGGAAATCGTGGAACAGACCAATGGAACGGCCGGTCTGGAATGGGGTGACGAAGCCGAATATGCGGTAATTGAAAAAGAAGTTGTATTTTTTGAAGAAAAAATTTGAAAAAATATGAAAACAAAGCTTGACAGAGCAGGGGTAGGCATGTATAATATCATTTGTTGAGACAACATTGGCCCATCGCCAAATGGTAAGGCAACGGACTCTGACTCCGTCATTTCCAGGTTCGAATCCTGGTGGGCCAGCTAATAAAACCTCAGTAGAGAAATCTGCTGAGGTTTTCTATTTTATCATGACAAATGAAAAAAAACATGGTATATTAAAATAGTTAAGCCAAAATAAGACTGGCAGAATATAGAAATGGATTGGAAGAAACAATATGTACGAATTTGACAGCAGGATCCGTTACAGTGAGACGGATTCCGAGGGACAACTGACATGGCTGGCGTTGATGGACTATTTTCAGGACTGCAGCGTATTTCATTCCGAACAGGTAAATCTCAGCGTGGATTATCTGATAAAGCAGCATATGGCGTGGATACTTTCTTCCTGGCAGATCTGTGTAAACCGCATGCCGCATCTGGCAGAACCTGTCACGATACAGACCTGGCCTTATGGCATGAAAGGTTTTTTCGGATATCGTAATTTTTCCATGAATGACAAAGAGGGAAACAGACTGGCATATGCCAATTCAATCTGGGTACTGATGGATCTGGAAACAGGGCATCCGGTACGCGTACCAAAAGAGATGCCGGACAGATATGGAATTGAGGAGCAGCTTCCGATGGAGTGCAGTTCAAGAAAAATTGCAGTACCGGATATTTATGAGGAGAGGGAGCCGCTTGTGGTGCCGGGATATTTTATCGACACGAATCATCATATGAACAACAGCCGGTATGTGCAGGTAGCGTTGGAATATCTGCCGGAGGATTTTTCGCTGAAGGAAATCCGGGTGGAGTATCGAAAAGCGGCTGTGCAGGGGGACGTACTGTTGCCGAGAGTGACAATGCAGGAGGAACAGGTTGTTGTTGCACTGTGTGCAGAAGATAGCAGCGTGTATGCATTGGTCGAGCTGATTAAGAGATAGTTGTGGGAGAATCATCATAAAATGAAATTAGGAGAATATCAGGATTTATATTATGTGAAAAAGGTTTCATTCGGAATCTATCTTGCGGAGAATATGAATGATATGGAAAAGGTGCTTTTGCCGAATGGGCAGGTGCCGGAGAATGCAGAGCAGGGAGAGAAAATTCGCGTTTTTCTCTATAAGGATTCGAAAGACCGATTGATTGCAACAACCAGGGAGCCGAAGCTGACTCTGGGGGGATTTGCACCTCTTACGGTAAAAGAAGTCGGAAAAATCGGCGCATTTCTGGATTGGGGCCTGGAGAAGGATTTATTCCTTCCGTATAAGGAGATGACAAGTCATGTAAAAGAGGGAGATGAGGTGCTGGTAACTTTGTATATTGACAAAAGTCACAGGCTGTGTGCCAGCATGAGAGGCCTTTATGATTTGCTGGAAAAAGATTCTCCTTATCATAAGGATGATATGGTGAATGGGCGTGTTTATGAATTCTCAGATAATTTTGGAACCTTTGTTGCCGTGGATGACAGATATTCGGCAAGGATTCCGAATTCGGAGGATAATCGTTTTCTCTGTATCGGGGATGTGATAGAGGCGAAAGTGACTGCTGTGAAGCCGGACGGCAAGCTGGATCTGACACTCCGGCAGAAAGCGTATATTCAGATGGACGCAGATGCGGAGCGTATTCTGGAACTTCTGTCTTCCTACGCAGGAGTGCTGCCTTTTACAGAAAAAGCAAGCCCGGAGGTAATCAAGAGGGAGACAGGACTCAGCAAAGCTGCATTTAAGAGAGCAGTGGGACATCTTTACAAAGAACGGAAGATTAGTCTGGAAGACGGAAAAATCCGTATTAACCATAAATAATAAACGAAAAGAGGTAATTAAAATGAAAAATGTAATCAGTACAGACAAGGCACCGGCAGCAATCGGACCATATTCGCAGGCAATTGAGGTAAACGGAATGGTATATACCTCCGGAATTATACCGGTGGTGCCTGCAACAGGCGAGATTCCGGAGGGATCCGTGGCGCAGGCAAAGCAGGCATTTGAAAATCTTTCCAATCTGCTGGAGGCAGCGGGAACCGGAATGGATAAGGTTGTAAAGACAACGGTATTCATTAAGGAGATGAATGATTTTGGCGCCATCAATGAAGTGTATGCAGAGTATTTTCCGTCTCCGTATCCGTCAAGAAGCTGCGTGGAGGTTGCGAGACTTCCGAAGGACGTTATGCTGGAAATAGAGGCAATCGCCATTAAGTAATTATTCAGATCCTTAGAATAGTTGTTAAAAATTTTAATAATCTGTAATAATTTTCTTCCGGAAGAATTATCCTATGCGATGGGAAGTGTGTCGCAGAAATGCACATTTGGGGTTGACACATATATATGCGTTTGCTATAATAGCATCGTAATGTTTGTAACAAATTCGTAATATAACGAAGAATGAGGATTGTTGGAGGAGAAAATGAACCATAAAGCGTTAACCAAATTGACAGCATGTGGACTAGTTGGGGTACTTGTAGTTGGCAATTTGACGGTTGTTGTGAATGCAGCACCGACAGCGGGAATTACCAGTTATACATCGAGCGTTATGACAACTGCGGCAGCACCGACAGCAGGTGTATCTCTTGCAATGAGTGAATGTGCAGCGTCTGTGGAGGATGAAACAGTTCTGGCAGGTGCGCAGCCGAAAGTCCAGGAGAATGAGACACCGGTTGTTAAGTCTGAATATGAGGATCTTGCGGTAGCGACAGTTAAGGATTATGTCAATGTTCGTAAGAAAGCATCCAAGGACAGCAAGGCCGTTGGAAAGTTATATAAGAACAATGTGGGCACAGTCATCGGAAAGAAGGGTGACTGGTACAAGATTAAGTCCGGTTCTGTTACCGGATATGTAAAGGGCGATTATGTTGCGGTTGGTGATGAGAAGCTTGCCAAGAAGGCAGGAAGAAGAGTAGCACTTGTTACCACAGAGACCTTAAAGGTTCGCAAGAAGTCTTCTACAAAAGCAAAGGTTATCACTCTTGTTCCGGAGGGAGATGATCTTACTGTTACGGATGAGTCAAAAGAAGGATGGGTAAAGGTATCCGTTGATGAGGGTGAAGGATATGTATCCACAGAATATGTTACCTTATCCACAGAATATACTTACGCAGAGTCCAAGGCAGAAGAAGAAGCGAGATTAAAGAAAGAGGAAGAGGAGCGTAAGGCGGCTGAGGAAGCAGCACGGCAGGCAGAGAGCAGTTCTTCTTCAACATCTTCTTCAAGCAGCAGTTCTTCTTCATCATCAGATTCCGGAAGTTCGGTATCGGATGCGCCGTCAGCCAGCTCAAACGGAACTGCAGTTGCAAATTATGCGTGCCAGTTTGTTGGTAACCCATATGTATACGGTGGCTCAAGTCTGACAAACGGTACTGACTGTTCAGGATTTGTAATGTCAGTATATGCACACTTTGGTGTCAGCCTTCCGCACAGCTCAAGTGCTTTGAGAAGTGTAGGATACGGAGTAAGCACTTCTGAGATGCAGCCGGGCGATATTGTATGTTACAGCGGACATGTTGCAATATATGTTGGAAACAATACAATTGTTCATGCAAGTAATGCAAGAGATGGTATCAAGTATACTTCTCCGGCAAATTACAGAACAATTCTTGCAGTAAGAAGAATTTTCTAAGATAACAGAGATATAAGAAATCAGAAAGAGACGCAGGTGATGCGTCTCTTTTTTGATTGTGCGCCTAGCGGCGCACGTTTCTAATGGGTGAAAGTCCCTAATCCACCCTAGTAGTGGGAAGGATATAGCTGAACACCAAGGGTGTCCATCGTGAGGTGGAATCTGAAGGAAGGTGTACGCAAATCTCTGGTC
>JAQXZD010000083.1 GCA_029227035.1 Lachnospiraceae bacterium | reverse complement strand
TCCGCAAAATGCTGGATTTTCTAACACTTAATACGGAAAAATCCCGCACAAAAGTGCGGGACTTTGTCTACAGTCTGAAAGGGGCGAGATGATCGCCCCTTCCGTTAAAACTAGTTATCATTATATTGATACCTTTTTAATTTTCTACCTGTAGTGATACAAATTATGCTTCCACTTACACCAAGTATAAACATCATAAGTGCGGCACCTGAGCCTTTTCCTATACCAAAAAGTGTTTTTAGAATTGATACATCACCAAATACAGACATAAATGGTTCGCATACATTATCTACCATAAAACCACCCAAAAATAATCCAATCGGGATAGTAAAAAACTGAAGTGTATTACGACATGCAAAAACTCGTCCTTGTAATTCCACCGGAATGGTACTTCTAAGAATCACATCCAGATTAGCACTCATAACAGGTACAAGAATCCATCCAATAATCTGTCCAACACACCATAATATCGGTTCTCTGGAAAATGCCAGCAAAAAGTTTTCAGTTCCCAATGAAAACAGCATTGTCAAATAAATCACCTTAACCCTGTCCTTTGGCTTCGGCAAAACAGAAACCATCAGACTGCCGATAATCATAGCTACACCGGAACAAGAAGTAACAATTCCAAGAATAGCCTCACCACCTTTTGGATTCGGAAGCACATAACCCGGTAACGTTGCATCAAAAGCGGAAGCCACCAGATTAACACCTGACATAAATAATATCAGTGTCATAATCATCGGATTATCTTTCAAAAATCCAATTCCTTCTTTGGCAAGAGCAAGTACTTTTTCTTTTCTTTCACTCTTACTTTTGGGAATTTTAATGAAAAACTGCAATGCTACAAATGCAATGATAAAGCTTCCGATATCTACTGCAACCACTCCGTCAAATCCTACAAAAGAGTATAACGCTGTGGCAATCAAAGGATTTAGTATGGATATCAACGACCTTGACAAGGAACGAAGACCACTTGTCTTCTGATAATACTTTTCAGGAATGATGAGCGTCATAGCAACTTCTGATGCCGGCTGCTGTACTGTATTCATTAATCCCGAAATAGCATTTACAGCATACAAATGCCATACCCTTAAACGATTTGTACTAAATAATCCGAATACTACTATCGTACAAAATACCGCAAGCACGTCACAAACAAGCATTGTCTTCTTTTTGTCAAATCTGTCTGTCAATGCACCTGCAAATATACTCATTAACACATATGGTGCATAAGAGCATATAGTAAGTGCTGCTGTACTTAATGAAGAACCGGTCTTCTCATATAACCATAAAGTAAGTGCAAATGCTGTAATACTGCTACCAAGTTGGGATACACTCTGGGTACTCCAGAGAATTAAAAAACTTTTCAACTCATATAATTCATTTTTCTTTATATTTTTCATTTCTTTGCTCCTTTTCGCATCAACTATTTCTCAAAACAGAAGCAAAGTCTGAGGATATCAGCTGTGTACTGTTCCTCCATGCAGTCTCCTCAGACTCTGCATGGAGCTGCTGCAATGCAAAGTATCATTTTCTTCTTTTTCCTTTCAATTCATAAATTCGACTTTCTTTTATTTTATCACACCAGCACTAGAGATTCCACCAAAACAAAATAAAAGTGTTCCTATGTATTCTTCCATAAACCGGGAGTTGCCAACTTACTTAACTTCATGGAATTGTTTCAACCTTATAGTTTCATTCGCTTCAAATCCTAATTTTTCATAAAAACCTCCATTAAATTCTTATTGTATGACCAATTGTGTCCTAGAGTTTATTTTTCATCAACAACCTGGAATACCAAGAACTTCAAATAATAGCTCTCATCCGCTGCCCACAGAATCGGATGATCTGGCGCCTGCGTGCGGAATTCCACCTGCCGGAGGCGCTTATGGGCAGACCGTGCGGCCTCGCGGATTGTTTTTGTGAAGAGCTCCTGCGTCATGAAGTGGGAGCACGAACAAGTGGCAAGATAACCGCCATCCTTCACCAGCTTCAACCCCTTCATGTTAATCTCACGATATCCTTTGATTGCGTTCTTTGTGGCTTCCCTGGACTTGGTAAAGGCAGGCGGATCCAGAATTACCACATCGTACTTCTCTCCTGCCTCCGCAAGCTTCGGAAGCTCATCCAACACATTGGCACAGCGGAAATGCACGGTATTCTGCAGGCCATTCCGCCTTGCATTTGCGGTTGCCTGTTCCACTGCAAACTCCGAAATATCTAGTCCTGTGACATCAGAAGCCCCGGCAATTCCCGCATTCAGTGCAAAGGTTCCCATATGGGTAAAACAATCCAGCACCTTCTTGCCTCTGCAAATGCGCTGCATTGCCAGACGGTTGTATTTCTGATCCAGGAAAAAACCGGTCTTCTGACCATTCACCACATCCACCATGTAGTGCACGCCATTTTCCACAATCTCCACATTCGTATCAAAGGGCTCCCCGATAAAATCTTTCACCTTGGAAATCCCTTCCTTTTTCCGCTCGTTGGCATCACTGCGCTCATAGACACCGCGGATTTCAATTCCATCTGCTGCCAAAATCTCTTTTAATAATGAAACAATCGTCTCCTTGAATTGCTCCATCCCAAGCGCCAGACACTGCACCACAAGAACATCCGCATACTTATCCACGACCAGCCCCGGCAGGAAATCCGCTTCGCCGAAAATCACACGACAGGCGTTCAAATCCTCTGCCTTTGTCATAACCGTCTTCCGGTAGTCCCACGCATTCTGCACACGCATCCGAAGAACCTCTTCATCAATCTCCTGCTCTGTGTGGCGAGTCATCATGCGAATACGAATTTTAGAATTTTGATTGATAAACCCCTTACCCATCGGATAGCCGTCAAAATCATGCACGGTCACAACATCTCCATTCCGAAACGTGCCCATGATGGTGTCAATCTCATTATCAAAAATCCAAAGCCCTCCCGCTTTGAGGGTACGCCCTTCACCCTTTTTCAATGTTACAACTGTATGATTTTCCACGCCTTTGTCCTCCTGTTATTCAGTGCGAAGCCGTTCTACGATACTCTGCCCTTCCAATTTGCGATACTGATAATGCGGAATGATTACTGCAATGATAAAGAAAAACGGTATCATGCAAATGCAAGGCACGATCGTCAGATGCATTTCAAAAAAGAAAGCTCCGCCAAATGTATTATATAATAATCGCTCAGAAAAACAACATATTATGATAATTGCAATCACAAACGCTCCGATAAAATACAGAAAACCTTCCGCAATCAACATTTTCAGCATCATCTTCCGCGTCATACCGACAGCTTCCAGTAAAGTCAGTTCACGTTGCCGGCTTAATATGGAGGTTGCCGTTGTATTGGAAAAATTCATGATTGCAATCAGTAATAATACGACGGTCAAAAGAGCTCCTATGGAATAATATTTATTGATATACTTTTGAAAACATTCACGCATATCCAGAACCGAAAGAACATTTATGGTGTCGTTTTCTTTTTTCACGGTGCTTTCCAGATACTGCTGCACCTGTTTCACCTGCCCGTCTTTTGCATCAATGCCTGCCAGCATGGCATTATGATTCCCCGTGTTTTCGATAAATTCACTTTCCGGAATAATAATTGTGATGAAAAAATTATCATAAAAGGGATAATCCATGGAGTATGGCACAAGTGCTTCTCCCATGATTTGATAGTCTTTTGTTTTTCCGTTATCGTATTGCATGGAAAAACGATCTCCCTTATTATAACAGGCAATCGGTGTATCATAATATCGGTCACTTGCATCAAAAACAGCATAATCTCCGGATGCAAAATCTTCCCATGTACACGGCTCTCCCTGCCACTGCAATTTCTGAAAAGCCGCTTCGTTAATTCCGATTAAATGAACGTTTATCGTCTTGGATTTCAAAATCTTTTCCCAGGTCTTCCGGTCCTCCTCACGCCAGTCTTCCTCATATTCTTTTTCCGCTTCTTCCCATGCTTCTTGTGCAAAGTCCTCCATTTTATGCGTTTGTGGCGAATAGTAAACATAGCCGGTCTCTTTGCTGTATGGACACGCATTCAGTTTCTCCTGTACCTGTTGCGTAATTCCTTCCAAATCAGAGGTATCAAAATTGGCAGATAACCGGTCCAGCTTAAAATCAGAAGAAAGGAGTGCTTCTTTATAGGCATCAAAATCATAACCGTTCACCAGCATAATGACACAGTTCACAACGACCATGGTAAGTGCAATGGAAAGCATGACGATCAGTCCTTTTTTCCATTCACGAGTCATATTCTGCACTGCCATTCCAAACCAGGTGGTGGAAAATTTTCCCTTTCCTGTGTGAATTTTTTTGTTTCCTTTCGCTTTGACCGAGTGGTCATTTTCCGATAGCTGCATCGCTTCTATCGGAGAAACCGATTCCACAATATGACAGGATTGTATGCAGGATAAGTAAACCGTAATCAGCGTAAGTATTGCCGCAATCAGAAAGAGAAGCGGATTCGCACAGACAACCACCGTTGTGGCATTCGCTGTTTCCGATGCAATTTCGCCGCTGGCATTTATGAACGGTGCCATAATCCGTGCCACAATATACCCAGCTGCCATGCCCAGTGGAATCCCGATAAGCGACAAGCGCAAAGCCTGCATACGCACAATCTTTTTCAATTGTTTTCCGGTTGTACCAACATTTTTTAAAAGACCATACGTCCGGATGTCTGTTTTGACGGATATATGAAAAATGTTGTAGATAATGAGATATCCTGCAAGCACAATCAAAAGTACCATAACTACCAGCGAGGGAAAGGAAAAGGTATCTTCCTGCATCATATCATAGGCTGGATTTACTTCAAATCTATAGTCCGAATCGAAAAGTCCTGCTGCTTTTGACAATGCATCTGTTTTTTCCTGCAAATGCCACAGATTCCGATACCAGACTGCATATTCATAACTGCCGTTATCCAGACCATTTTCAATATCCTTTCTGGTCAGAGAGCCACAATTGGCTTTCGCATAAGCTTCCGATACCCAGGCATGCTGAGCTAAAAGCGCTTTGTCTCCTTTCCAGTAGCCGGACAAAACAAACGTATCCGTCTGTGCACGATCCCCGTTCTCCCAGGTGATGGTCAACTTTTCTCCAAGCTTATGAGGAACCTGAAGCGCATCCAGTACAAGGGTGCTGACTGCAATCTCGTTGTCTGCCTGTGGCACGGTACCGGTAGTCGGGCTTGCACAAAAACTTTCCGCCATATTGTCATCCGCATACCGGATTTCCGTCTGAAAATTTAATTCCGGATTCGTTGCAATCCCAAGAAAAATTGACTGTCCGAAACGCTCCACATCCTGATCTCTTTTCAAGGCTTTTAGTGCCTTTTCGCCGTCTTCCCCTGTCAGGTTTTGTACGACTGCATGGGAAGCATCCATGGATTGACGAATTTCCGTTGCCCTCTGTGACAGGATTAAGGATTCTGAGCCAACAAATAAGCTGGTAAACAGCAGGGAAGTCAGCATAATGGAGATAATCGCAATGATGTTTCGTTTTCTGTTGGTTTTCATAAAGCGATTGGTCAGAAGTCTGAGTGTGTCTTTATTATCAATCCTTACCATGACACTACCCCCTGTTTTGTCTTATCGCTGTCCGCAACAATTTCTCCATCTTCAATTCGCAAAATCCTGTCTGCCGTCTGGGCAATTTCTTCATTATGCGTAATCAT
Source organism: Lachnospiraceae bacterium (assembly GCA_029227035.1). Lineage (GTDB taxonomy): Bacteria > Bacillota > Clostridia > Lachnospirales > Lachnospiraceae > Roseburia. The sequence goes on along the minus strand of JAQXZD010000083.1, from coordinate 3,938 downwards.
AATAATGGTCTGATGAAACTGTTCCCCGGTGATTTTCAATAATCCCAAAACATCCTGCGAGGTTTTGCTATCCAGATTTCCGGTAGGTTCGTCTGCCAGAAGAATCGCAGGTTTTGCAGCCAATGCCCTTGCAATTGCAACTCGCTGCTGTTGTCCTCCGGATAATTCATTTGGATAACGATTGAGCTTTTCCTGTAAACCCAGGGTTTCAATGATTCCCTGTATAAACGATTGATCCGGCTGTTTCCCGTCCAGTTTAACCGGAAGAATCATATTTTCCCATACCGTCAGCATTGGAACAAGATTATATTGCTGAAATACAAATCCAATATTTCTGCGCCGGAAAACAGTCAGTTCATCCGGCTTCATTTTTCCCAAATCCTGCCCGTCTACGATTACCGTTCCGGATGTGGGAGTGTCCAGACCTCCAATCATATGTAAAAGCGTGGATTTTCCGCTTCCTGAGGTTCCTACAACGGACACAAACTCATTTTTGTTTACGCACAAATTCACATGGTTTAATGCCGTTACTTTCGTTTCGTCATTTCCATAAACTTTTTTTAAATCATGGGTTTCTAATACGATCATTTTTTCCCCTTCCTTTTCTGCAAATTTTTTACAATACTGACTTTAACAAAAGTATATCTCCAGCTTGTTTCTGAAAAATTACAGAATGGATACATTTCATTAAATTGGAAAAAAAACAGAAAATGTGGAACCTTCTCCTTTTTGCGACGCCACTTTCATATATCCCTTTTGTGCCGAAATGATTTGCCTTGCAAGATACAGACCTATCCCCACTCCCGGTTTATCGGGAACCTCAAAACTACGGTAAAATCTCGCAAATATTTTTGGAATTTCCTCTGCTTCAATCCCAATTCCGTTATCTGTGATATCAATACGGACAAAAAAGGAATATTTCTGCGCCGTTATGGAAACCTTTCCACCCTGACCGGTATATTTAATTACATTATCCACAATGTTTCCCACCGCTTCCACAGACCACTTTAGGTCAAACTTTGCACAGATATCGCAATCTTCCATCACAAGTGTAATATTTTTCTGCTCGGCCTTCAGGCGATACTGATTGCTAAGTTGCGCAAAAAGCTCCTGTACCGATGTCTCCGCCGGATGCACGGAAATGATTCCACTTTCCATCCGCGACAATTTCACCAGGGACTGAATCAGAAAATCCAGCTTGTCTACTTCTTCTGCCACAGTTTGTACCAGACCTGAGTCACATTTGCCATCTTCCAAAAGAAGCTCCGAATAAATCCTGAGATTGGAAATCGGTGTCAGTGTCTGATGCGCAATGTCGGATATCAGCTCCTGTATTGCCCTTTTCTGCTCCTTTTGATTTTCCTCGGAAATCATGCTGCTGTCCAGATATTGCTTAAAGCTGTTTTCCAATAAAGACAGCCTGTCCTCCGAAAAATGATGCATCTCATAAGTTCCGTCCACCGCCTGATCGATCATTTCCTGTAAGTGGGAAAGAAGCTTTTTTTCTCTTTTATAATAATAAATATGCCATACAATTCCGGACAGTAAAGCACCGGCGATGGCTCCGATAATTACCATCATCATGATTTTATTGCCCATGTATACCCGATTCCATATACCGTTTTAATGTATTCCGGATTCCCGGGATCCTTTTCCAATTTATCGCGCAAACGTTTGACTGTCACCGTAAGCGCATGCTCATCAACATATTCCACATCCCCCTGCCAGATGTGGTCAATTAAATAGCTTCTTTTTAATGTGGCACCCTTATTTTCGCACAGAATACGCAATAACCGTTGTTCCGTTTTGCTTAGGTCAATCCGCTCTCTCCCTTTGAAAAAATCCATTTTCCCAAAGTCAAACCGAAAATCATCAATCTCAAAAACATTGACAGTATTTTTCGTATTTCGCAACTGCACCGCCACTCTTGCCCGAAGCACCATAAGACTAAAAGGTTTTGTGATATAATCATTTGCACCGGCTTCCAGACCGGTCACAATATCAAGTTCCGTATTATTCACAGTGATAAGAATAATCGGAACCTGGCTTGTTTTTCGAATCTCCTTTACAAAATCAATCCCATTCCCATCCGGCAAATTAACATCCAATAAAATTAAATCCGTATCATTCTTCTTACAAAATTCTTTTGCATCCGAAAGCCGTCTGCACTGCTCGAAGGTATACTCTTCCGACTTTAAAGCCAGTTTGATTCCATCATTCAATTTTTTATCATCTTCTATGATGAGTATCTGTTTTTCCATCCGTTTCTCCTCAAGCAACCATAAATCTAAATTTGGAGACTTCCTAGGGGAGTCTCCAATCGTAAAAACAGTTTTGTTATGTCCTAACTCTTATTTATTATTTTGAACTTTTACAATGCTAAAGTCAATCTGTTTTTCGTGTGGCTTCCATACATATTAAAAGTCATTCTGCTAATTTCCATATCCCTGTTCATGGATATGATAAAATCTACACCAGCAAACTTCTTTGAGTAATATGTTATAAATAAGTTTATGTTGAACTTGTTTGAGTAATATGTTATAAATAACTTTAAAGAGGGGGGAATAAAAATATGAATTATAATTTTTCCAAAGATTTATTAGCAATAAGAGAAATTCTCGGAATAACGCAGGAAGAACTTGCATCCCAGATTAATGTGCAACGGGTTACAATATCCCGTAGTGAGCTTGGGGAAACGAGTCCGTCGGCAAGCCTGCTTGAGAAGGTATACGGCTACGCATTTGATAAAAAGGTGAATTTAGGAAAGTTAAAAGAAATGTTATGGCTTGAAAACCTAAAGCCAAATCATAAACTCCTTTTTCATGGTGCGAAAAATATGATAGAAGGGGATTTAGATGTGCGAAAGGGTAGAGCAAACAATGACTTTGGTCAGGGTTTTTATACCGGTGAAAGCTATGCACAAGCGATATCCTTTATTTCCAACTTTGATAAATCCTGTGTGTACTTTATAGATTTTGATCCATCAGACTTAATATGTAGAAAGTATAACGTGGATCAGGAATGGATGATGACCATAGCATATTATAGAGGAACCTTAGAGCAATATGAATCTTATCCGATAATACAGGAGCTGATTAAGAAATCCAGAGACTGTGATTACATCATCGCACCGATTGCTGACAATCGAATGTTCCAGATTATCAATTCTTTTATTGCCGGGGAGATTACAGATGAACAGTGTAAGCATTGTCTTGCGGCAACAAATCTGGGCTATCAATATGTTTTTATAAGTGATAAATCAGTGAAGAATACGAAACTTATCGAGCGCTCCTATATTTCAGATAGCGAAAAGAGATACTATAAAGGGATTCGGACATCTGACGCAAAACTTGGTGCAGATAAGGTAAAACTTGCCAGAGTTCAGTACCGAGGTCAGGGACATTATATTGATGAGATTTTAAAATAACAATTGCTCCGGGAGGTGTAGAAGGATGAGAAAAATAGATCGGGACGGCTTATTGCTTTGTGAATTGCAGGCTAAAACATTTGAAAATTCTGCAGAATCTACAGAGATGAGCTCGGAAATTTTCATCAGAAGATTTATGAACAGTAATGTTGCCTCTCTTATGGACAGCACTGATTTTCTGCAGACGAATATTCAGGAAAAAGATATCATGGAAAGAATCGAAGAAGAATATGGACACTCAAAATATGGTTCTGTAAAATATTCAAAAAATGAATTGTACTGGATCGGATATATTTACAGATATTATTCCTATACCTATGAACTATCCTCTGCACAAGTGTATAGAATTGTAAAGCCCAAGGAACTTAGAGGTTTGTTTTTGCCATATCATACAATGGATCCGGCACAGGCAATAGAGAGAATCCTTGAAGCAAAGAATCTTCTTATGGACGAGGATGCAGAACTTCAAAGACAGTTTGAAATATTCAAAAAAGTAAGAGAACATTGATTG
>JAQXZD010000082.1 GCA_029227035.1 Lachnospiraceae bacterium | reverse complement strand
ATCCTCTGTAGTATCCTCGTAAACCGGGATTCTCGTAAACATATCCTGACGGAAGATGTCGAGTACTTCCTGATAGGAGGCATCTGCCTGAACAAATGTCATGTCAATACGCGGAACCATGATTTCTTTGGCTTCCGCATCGCCGAAGTCGAAGACGTTGTGGATCATGTTGCGTTCTTCGTTTTCAATGACACCGGATTCCTGGCTGACATCCACAATTGTTCGCAATTCTTCCTCGGTCATGATATTTTCCGCATCCTTCGGATTAACCCGAAGCAGGAACAGAAGTCCCAGGGAAAGTTTGTTGATAATAAAAATGAACGGGGTGAGAACCTTCATCAATATTCCGATAATGCCTGCAATGGCAAGAGAAATCTTGTCGGCCTTGATGGTTGCAAGGGTTTTCGGACTGACTTCTCCGAAGATCAGAATCAGGAAGGTTAAAATTCCGGTTGCAATACCGGCTCCTGCACTTCCGAAGTAACGGAGGGCAAGAGAGGTTGCAAGGGAAGATGCCGACAGATTGACGATGTTGTTGCCAATCAGTATGGCAGACAGCATCTTGCCGGAGTCATCCGTGATACGAAGCACCCGCATGGCACGCTTGTCACCTGCTTCCGCAAGGGTGCGCATTCGTATTTTATTTACTGTGGTTAATGCTGTCTCCGAGGATGAAAAAAATGCGGAGAGCAGCAATAAGATAACAAGAACTATTATTTGAATTATGTCACTGGGGCCCAATAAACTTCACCTCATATTTATATTTATTTTAATTGTTTTCAGTACTGTAATTTGGCGCTTCCTTTGTGATATGGATATCATGCGGATGACTCTCACGCAGAGAAGCAGCGGAAATCTTGACAAACTGTCCTTTTTCTTTTAAGTCTTCGATTGTCGGACAGCCGCAGTAACCCATACCGGAACGGATACCACCGATCAACTGGAATACAGTATCTTCCAGAGTGCCCTTGTAGGCAACACGTCCTTCGACACCTTCCGGAACCAGCTTCTTGGCACCTTCCTGGAAGTAGCGGTCCTTGCTGCCGTTTTCCATTGCAGCGATGGAGCCCATGCCACGGTATACCTTGTATTTTCTTCCCTGATACAATTCGAAGGTTCCCGGAGCTTCGTCACATCCGGCAAAGATGGAACCCATCATGCATACGTTGGCACCGGCTGCAATTGCTTTCGTCATGTCACCGGAATATTTGATACCGCCGTCTGCGATAACCGGAATGCCGGATTTCTTGGCAACTTCATAGCAGTCCATGATGGCGGAAATCTGCGGAACACCGATTCCGGCAACAACACGGGTGGTACAGATGGAACCCGGTCCGATTCCGACTTTAACGGCATCTGCGCCTGCATCAATCAAAGCCTGTGCAGCAGCACCGGTTGCAATGTTTCCAGCGATGACCTGAAGATCAGGATACTTTGCTTTGATTTTCTTAACTGCCTCGATGATGTTCTTGGAGTGACCGTGTGCGGAGTCAACCACACTGACATCGACATGGGCGTTAACCAGAGCATCCACACGATCCATCATGTTGGCGGTAATTCCTACACCGGCACCGCAAAGCAGACGTCCCTGCTCATCCTTGGCGGAAAGCGGATACTTAATCTGTTTCTCGATATCCTTGATGGTGATTAAGCCCTTCAGGTTGAAATTCTCGTCAACAATCGGAAGTTTTTCTTTTCTTGCACGGGCAAGAATCTTCTTGGCTTCTTCTAAAGTGATGCCTTCCGGAGCAGTGATTAAGTTCTCACTGGTCATGGATTCGCTGATTTTTTTGGAAAAATCCGTCTCAAATTTTAAATCACGGTTGGTGATGATGCCGACCAGTTTGCCGTTTTCGGTAATCGGAACTCCGGAGATACGGAATTTTGCCATCAGATCGTCTGCATCCTGTAAGGTATGTTCAGGAGATAAGAAAAACGGATCTGTAATAACGCCGTTTTCAGAACGCTTTACTTTATCGACCTCATCGGCTTGAGCCTCAATAGACATGTTCTTGTGAATAATACCGATACCACCCTGTCTGGCCATTGCAATTGCCATCTTTGATTCTGTAACCGTATCCATTGCTGCACTCATCATCGGAATGTTCAAAACAATCTTCTTGGTAAGATGCGTTGTTAAATCTGTCATGTTTTGTGTGATTTCGGAATACTGCGGAACCAAAAGAACATCATCAAAAGTAATTCCTTCGCCGATAATTGTACCCATTTTCTTATAATCCTCTCTTTCTTTATTAAACTGGTAATTATTAAACTGGTAAATTCAGAACCTAGCCCAACATTCGCATTTTCGCCCTCTCTGCGAGTGCTTTCCCGTCCCTTCGGGACTAAAAATGCTCATATTGGGAGCGGTGACTCTATTCGAGTCACCTTACGAATAAGATAAACAGCTTCTTACATGCAAGCATGACGAATCTGTCTATCTTATTCTGAAAGGTTCTGAATAGTTACCTTTGATATATATAATTTTATTGATGATAGCAAAATAATGGATTGATGTCAAGTCAAAGTTATGGTATATTCTAGTGGGGCAAGGGAGTCACAAAAGTGGCATTCTATGCCCTTTTTGCAGGAAATAAGGAAGTATGGGAAAAGGAGCGGAAGATGGAATTCAGGCCATGTATCGATATACATAATGGCAGAGTCAAGCAGATTGTCGGCAGCAGTCTTAAGGACCGGAATGATATGGCAGAAGAGAATTTTGTGTCGGAAAAAGATGCGGCATATTATGCAAAGCTCTACAGAAGCCGTGGACTTTCGGGAGGACATGTCATCCTTTTGAATTCCGGAGAGAGCGATTACTATGAGGCGTCAAAGAGGCAGGCACTCCGTGCGTTGGAGGCATATCCGTCCGGTTTACAGGTGGGCGGGGGAATTACCGCTGAGAATGCAGCATCTTTTATAGAAGCGGGGGCGGCAGCCGTAATCGTAACTTCGTATGTGTTCAGGGACGGGCAGATTTGTTATGAAAATCTGGACAAGCTTGTATCGGCAGTGGGAAAGGAGCATCTTGTTCTGGACTTATCCTGTCGCTATCGTGAGGATGCCGGGGAAGAGCCGGGATATTATATTGTGACGGACCGCTGGCAGAAGTTCACCAGGGAAAGGGTGACGGAAGAGCTGCTGGAGAAGTTGTCTGCGTACTGTGCGGAATTTCTTGTACACGCTGTGGATGTGGAGGGAAAGGCAAACGGAATTGAAGAGGAGCTGGTGCAGCTTCTGGGAGATTGGGGCAGGATTCCCATCACTTACGCCGGAGGAATACACAGTTTTGAGGATCTGGATAAGATTGCAAAGCAGGGACACAACCGGATTCATGTTACCATCGGGAGCGCGTTGGATTTGTTCGGCGGAGCGATGCCTTTTGAAGAGGTGATTCGCGTTTGCTCGGAAATGGCATAGGTTATTGATTAATTTATTTTATATGTAAGGAGGCAAAAAATGGGCAAGTATACAAGGGAGGATATCTTCCGTATGGTGGAGGAAGAGGATGTAGAGTTTATCCGTCTTCAGTTCACCGATATTCTGGGAACACTTAAGAATGTGGCAATTACATCAAGCCAGTTGGAGAAGGCGCTGGATAACAAGTGTATGTTTGACGGTTCTTCGATAGAAGGTTTTGTACGGATTGAAGAATCGGATATGTATCTGCATCCGGATCTGGATACCTTTACGATTTTTCCGTGGCGTCCGCAACAGGGTAAGGTGGCACGTATCATCTGTGATATCTATTGCGCGGACGGAACACCGTTCGAGGGAGATCCACGTTATATTCTGAAAAAGCAGGTCGCAAAAGCCGCAGAGCTTGGCTATACCTTTAATGTAGGACCGGAATGTGAGTTTTTCCTGTTCCATCAGGACGAAAACGGGCAGCCGACCACCATCACACATGAGAAGGCCGGATACTTTGACCTGGGTCCTGTGGATCTGGGAGAAAATGCAAGACGTGATATGGTACTTACGCTGGAGGACATGGGCTTTGAGATTGAAGCCTCCCACCACGAGGTGGCACCGGCACAGCACGAGATTGATTTTAAATATGATGAGGCAATGGTAACAGCGGACAATATTATGACTTTTAAGCTGACGGTTAAGACCATCGCAAAAAGACACGGTTTGTTTGCAAGCTTCATGCCAAAGCCGAAACATGGAATCAACGGTTCCGGAATGCACATCAATATGTCCCTGTCCAAGGACGGACGTAATATTTTTGATGCTCCGTCCGGAGAACTTGGATTGAGTAAGGAAGCACATTATTTTATCGGGGGACTCATGAAGCATATGAAGGGAATAACCGCCATCATGAATCCGCTGGTGAACTCTTATAAGAGACTGGTTCCGGGGTATGAGGCCCCTTGCTATATTGCATGGTCGGCAACCAACCGCAGTCCGCTCATCCGTATTCCGGCTTCCCGCGGAGAGGGAACCCGTGTGGAACTCAGAAGTCCGGATCCTTCCGCAAATCCGTATCTGGCACTTGCGGTATGCCTTGCAGCCGGAATAGACGGAATCGAGAATAAGATAGAGCCGCCGGCAGAGGTTCCGGAAAATGTTTACGAGCTGAATGCAGCGGAGCGTGTGGAAAGAGGAATTGAGTCCATCCCTGCGGATTTGTGCGCAGCAGTAGAGGAACTGAAGAAAGACAGTTTTGTACAGGATATACTGGGAGAACATATTACGAGTAAATATATTGAAGCGAAGGAAACGGAGTGGAGAGATTACCGTGCACAGGTTACTCCTTGGGAAATTGAAGAATATCTATATAAAATTTAATAGGAGATTATGGCACAGTGAGCAACTTGATCGTTGCATTTCCCAAGCAGGAAATTGCGCAGAACATTAAGAAAATATTGTCACAAAGCGGATACAGCGTGCAGGCGGTCTGTACCACCGGGGCACAGGCTCTTGCCAGTGTGAATAATCTTGAGAGCGGAATCTTGATTTGCGGCTGCCGTTTTGTGGATATGATGTATACGGAGATTCATGATTATCTGCCGCCGGAGTTCCAGATGCTTTTGATTGCATCGCCTGCCTCCATTCAAGAGAGGGAAATCCATAATCTTGTCAGTCTGGCTTTGCCGATGAAAGTGCATGAGCTGTTGCAGACTATTGAAATGATGGAAGGAGCGCTTCAGCGAAACCGTAAGCGTGCAAGGCAGATGCCGAAGCAGCGTTCCAATCAGGATAAGCAGATTATTCAGGAGGCAAAAGAACTCCTGATGCAGCGAAACGGTTTTTCGGAGGAAGAGGCGCATCGGTATATCCAGAAAAGGAGTATGGATAACGGAACCGGTCTGGTTGAAGTGGCGCAGATGATATTGAGTCTGATGACGGGAGACAGATAAGTCTCATACCTTTACATAATAAAGGTATGGTGATAAATTATAAAATAAAAAGAAAGAGAGGAACAGATATGTTTCAGATTAATGAGAATTACCAGAAGTTGCCGGGCAACTATCTGTTTAGTACAATTGCAAAGAAAGTAAATGCATTTCAGGAGGCAAATCCGGACAAGGAGTTGATTCGTCTGGGAATTGGTGACGTGACACAGCCGATTGCACCGGCAATTATCGAGGCAATGCACAGTGCAGTTGATGAGATGGCACATGCGGAGACTTTTCACGGTTATGCACCGGATCTCGGATATGAATTCCTGCGGAAAGCGATTGTCGAGAACGATTATAAGGCAAGAGGATGTCAGGTTGAGATAGACGAAGTATTTGTTTCCGACGGAGCAAAGAGCGATTCCGGTAATATTCAGGAGATTTTCAGCGAGAATAACCGTATTGCTGTGTGCGATCCTGTTTATCCGGTATATGTGGATTCCAATGTTATGGCAGGAAGAACAGGTACTTATGACAAGAACACAGAGACATGGAGCAATGTCATCTATATGCCATGTACCGCAGAGAACAATTTCGTGCCGGAATTCCCGAAGGAGACACCGGATATCATTTATCTGTGTCTTCCGAATAATCCGACAGGAACAACCCTGACAAAGGCACAGCTTCAGGAATGGGTGGATTATGCCAACAAAAACGGTGCGGTCATTATCTATGATGCCGCATACGAGGCATACATCAGCGAAGATGATGTGGCACATTCCATCTATGAGTGTGAGGGAGCCAGAACCTGTGCAATCGAACTGCACAGCTTTTCCAAGAATGCAGGATTTACCGGAGTACGTCTGGGTTACACGGTTGTGCCAAAGGATTTGAAGTGTGGAGATGTTTCTTTGAATTCCATGTGGGCGAGACGTCACGGAACAAAGTTTAACGGAGCTCCGTATATTGTCCAGAGAGCCGGCGAAGCCGTATATTCCGAGGCTGGAAAAGCGCAGCTTAAGGAACAGGTTGCTTATTATATGAAGAATGCAAAAACCATTAAGGAAGGTCTGAAGGATGCCGGATATACGGTATTCGGAGGAGTGAATGCTCCATACATCTGGCTTAAGACACCGAATCAGATGACTTCCTGGGAGTTCTTTGATTATCTGTTGGAAAAGGCAAATGTTGTGGGTACACCGGGAGCAGGATTCGGTCCGAGCGGAGAAGGATATTTCCGACTGACGGCATTTGGTGAATATGAGAACACCGTCAAGGCTCTGGAGAGAATAAAATCTCTGTAAGGTGTTAACTTTCTGCAGAATCTGCCGATAGTACTATTAGTAGAGGTACAGTAACAGATGTAGGAATTTAAACGGAATTAAATTCGCAGGATTATTTCAAGGAGGATGAGAATATGGGTGTAGATGTATCCGGAATTACGGCTGCTCAGACAGAGGTGTATAGTTCTTACAATACAAAGTCTGCATCTAAAACAGAGGAGAATACCACATCCAAGACTTCCGGGACTTCTTCGGAGGCGAAAGCCGGGAAGCAGGAAGCAGAGGGTGTTGTGTATGAGAAGTCAGATGCGGCGGAGAACAAGAAGGCAACTTATACCATCAATAAGATGAGTGCAGAGGATCGTGCGGCACTGGTTCAACAGCTTAAGGCCGATGAACAGACAAGAAGACAGCAGCTTGCAGACATTGTGAAGCAGATGCTGGGCAAGCAGGCAACTGCTTATACAGATGCCAACGACATGTGGAAGTTCCTTGCAAAAGGTGACTTTACTGTGGACGAGCAGACAAAGCTTCAGGCACAGAAAGACATTGCAGAGGACGGTTATTACGGTATCGCACAGACCTCGCAGCGTTTGTTTGATTTTGCCAGTGCGCTGGCAGGTGATGATGTCGACAAAATGAAGGAGATGCAGGAAGCAGTGCAGAAGGGCTTTCAGCAGGCCACAAAAGCATGGGGAAAGGATCTTCCGGAGATTTGTCAGAAGACATTAGAGGAAACCAATAAGAAATTTGAAGACTATTATGCATCAAAGTCTGAGAAGAGTGAGGAAGCACAGACTACACAGACGGAAGCGTAATTGAGATGAGTCTTGGAACCCGGTTCGTAAAGAACCGGGTTCTTTGATTGTGCGCCTAGCGGCGCACGTTTCTAATGGGTGAAAGTCCCTAATCCACCCTAGTAGTGGGAAGGATATAGCTGAACACCAAGGGTGTCCATCGTGAGGTGGAATCTGAAGGAAGGTGTACGCAAATCTCTGGTC
>JAQXZD010000081.1 GCA_029227035.1 Lachnospiraceae bacterium | reverse complement strand
AAAAATGAACCGGCTATACCTCATTTTGCCACATGAATGACAATCCATAGAGGCTAGTTGATTTTTTCTATTAATTCCATTGCGCTCCTTTGAGAACCATATAAAACCATTGGATTTATGGTACTTCCGGGGCAAGATTGGACGCATTTGAATGTCTATGGATTTCCATATTCTTCAGGAAATCCGTACACTAATTGAGACTTTTCATCGTCGGGAACAACAACACATCCCTAATCGCCTGCGAATCCGTCAACAACATAACCAAACGGTCAATTCCATACCCAATTCCACCTGTTGGCGGCATACCAATCTCCAGTGCATTCAGGAAATCCTCGTCCGTATGCTCTGCCTCATCATCTCCGGCAGCGGCATTGGCATCCTGCGCAGCGAAACGCTCGCGCTGATCAATCGGATCGTTCAGCTCGGAGTATGCGTTACACATCTCCCAGGTATTGATGAAGAGCTCAAAACGCTCCACCTTGCTCGGATCAGACGGTTTCTTCTTGGTAAGCGGAGAAATCTCGATTGGGTGATCCATGATAAAGGTCGGCTGGATCAGCTCCTTCTCGCAGTACTCCTCGAAGAAAAGGTTGATGATATCACCCTTCTTGTGGCGATCCTCATATTCAATGTGATGCTCGTCTGCAAGCTTCTTTGCTGCGGCATCATCCGGCACCTGATCGAAGTCAATACCGGTATATTTCTTGATGGCATCATTCATGGTCAGACGCTCAAACGGCTTGCCCAGATCAATTTCAATACAGTTGTAAGTAATCTTTGTCGTTCCGCAGACTTTCTCCGCAAGATAACGAAACATAGACTCGGTGAGCTCCATCATGCCCTCATAGTCGGTGTATGCCTGATACAGCTCCATCAGAGTAAACTCCGGATTGTGACGGGTATCCACACCTTCGTTACGGAATACACGACCAATCTCGTATACGCGCTCAAGGCCACCGACAATCAGTCTCTTTAAGTAAAGCTCCAAGGAAATACGAAGCTTGACATCCTCGTCCAGTGCATTGTAATGCGTCTCAAACGGTCTTGCCGCTGCACCACCCGCATTGGACACCAGCATCGGAGTCTCTACTTCCATGAAATCGCGGTCTGCCAGGAAATTACGGATTTCCCGAAGAATCTGGGAGCGCTTGATAAATACGTCCTTGCTCTCCGGATTCATAATCAGATCCACATATCTCTGGCGATAACGCATATCTGTATCAGTCAGACCATGGAACTTTTCAGGCAAAATCTGTAAAGACTTGCTGAGCAGTGTCATCTCTTCTGCGTGAATGGAAACCTCGCCGGTCTTCGTGCGAAAAGCATAACCCTTGACACCCCAGATATCTCCAATATCAGATTTCTTAAAAGTCGCATACAATTCTTCACCAATCGCGTCGCGCGCAACATAAATCTGAATATTTCCCTTTAAATCCTGAATATTTGCAAAGGAAGCCTTACCCATGACACGCTTGAACATCATACGACCGGCAATGGATACCTTAATCGGATCTGCATCCATGATGCTTCTTCTTTCCTCGTATGCCTGCTTCTGTACTTCTCTTGCCTGTGCCTCGTCCATTCCCTCGGTACTCGGCTCCGTTCTTCCCGCCAGAAGCTTCTCCTCGTGTGTTGTATAAATTTCCTTCACATCAGAAGTATGATGTGTCACGTCATATTTGGTAATCTGAAAAGGATCCTTTCCTGCCTCCTGCAGATTTGCCAGCTTTTCACGGCGAACCTTAAGGAGCTGGTTAATATCCTGCTGTCCACCCTGATTTGCGTTATTCTGTCCAGCCATTTCCTAATTCCTCTCTTAATCTACTGTTGATCTCTGAATCTCAAGTACCTTGTACTTAAGCTCGCCCATCTGTGTCTCCACCGTAACGCTGTCTCCAACCTTTTTACCGATAAGCGCACGTCCGACCGGTGACTCGTTACTGATCTTACCCTTTAAGCTGTTTGCCTCTGTGGAGCCGACAATCTTATACTCCAGTTCCTCGTCAAATTCGCAGTCAAGAATCTTCACTTTACATCCGATTCCAACCTTTTCCAGGTCTGCTTCTTCCTCGACAAAGACTTCCGCATTCTTTAAGATCTTCTCGATTTCTTCAATACGGGCTTCAATATCTCTCTGCTCATCCTTTGCTGCATCGTACTCAGCATTCTCAGATAAGTCACCCTGCTCACGGGCTTCCTTAATCTTCTGGGATACTTCCTTACGCTTAACAACCTTTAAATCCTCTAATTCGTCCTCCAGCTTTTTCAGACCTTCATAGGTCAAGATGTTTTTCTTATCCATTCCTCTTACCCCGATTCTTATTTATTTTAATGACTCCGACATTCTTACCGGAGCTTACTATCCGCAATAACTAAGGTATTATAACGAATTGCCCGCAT
>JAQXZD010000080.1 GCA_029227035.1 Lachnospiraceae bacterium | reverse complement strand
AAAGAATAAGGCGGATGTGGATAAGATATCACAGTCTCTTCAGAAGATTCTGATGGAAGATCTTACTTTGAATCAGGTGAACGACAGTGAAAATCATCAGACTCTTTTGTATGGCATGGGAGAACAGCAGCTTGAGATTGTGGCAAGCATGCTCCTTGAAAAGTACAAGGTGGAGATCGAACTGATGCGCCCGAAGGTTGCCTTCAAGGAAACGATTCGCGGAAAAGCGGATGTGGAATACAAATATAAGAAACAGTCGGGTGGACACGGACAGTATGGTCATGTTAAAATGAGATTTGAGCCATCCGGAGATCTGGATACCCCGTATGTCTTTGAACAGTGCGTGGTCGGAGGTGCGGTGCCGAAGAATTATTTCCCGGCAGTGGAAAAGGGAATATCGGAGGCTGTGAAAAAAGGACCTCTGGCAGCATATCCGGTAATCGGTGTGAAGGCAGAGCTGTATGACGGCTCCTATCATCCGGTGGATTCTTCGGAGATGGCATTTAAAGTTGCCGCAGAGCAGGCATTTAAGAAAGGCTTTATGGAGGCAAAACCGGTGCTTTTAGAGCCGATTGCTTCTCTTAAGGTGGTGGCTCCGGAAGAGTATACCGGAGATATCATGGGAGATCTGAACAAGCGGAGAGGCCGTGTAATGAACATGAATGTGGAGAACGGATATCAGGAGATTACGGCGGATATCCCTTATCTGGAATTATACGGTTACAATACACAGCTTCGTTCCATGACCAGCGGAAGCGGTACGTTTTCCTATGAATTTGCCCGCTATGAGCAGGCGCCGGAGGATGTTGCGGCAAAAGAGATTGAGGAGAGGGCTGGAAAGCTGAGTGACATTGAAGAGTAAAATATTTGGTATTATATTTGCTATTTTCATATTGTGTACAATTCCGTTTCAGACGGAGGGAAAAGAACTCGAAGGGGAGGCTTGTGCCCCTTCGGGTTCTTCTTTTGAGGTGAAGGTACTGTATTATCTGGATGGAGGAATTCAGAACTCCTGCAATGCGGAAACCTATGCCTGCGGTTCCGGAAGTCACAGACTTTATGCGCCTTATCGCTATGGATACCGTTTTGCAGGATGGTATACGGACAAGGATATGCATAAGCGTCTGAAGGAGATTCCGACAGATAAAAAAAAGACTTTTGTTCTCTATGCCAAGTGGGCACCAAAGATTAACAACCGCTATAATGTCAAACACTATTCCTATACGGAAAAGGAAAACAGTAAGAATACCCTGCTGTTAAAGAACATCAAATACAGTTTCTGGAACGAGATTGACATTCCGGGAATGCCGGAGACAAAGGAAGAGGATTTTTTAAACAAATACATTTTCAGTGAGGCCCAGTGTCCGCAGGGACTTTGCCTGACAGATGAATTTGTGCTTATCACTTCGTATTCTTCGGAAAGCGGCTGCATGGGCGCTCTTATGGTATTTGACAGAGAAAGCGGGGAATATCTGATTACGCTGGGAATGGATGAGAACAGTCATCTTGGAGGAATTGCCTTTGACGGAGATAATGTCTGGGTATGCAATTCCAATGAATCTACCATTGAGAGGATTTCCTATGATTTCATTGAGCTGATGGCTTATCAGAATAAAGGAGATGTGGTGGATGCCCGTGACGTGGTGGATGAATACCGGGTTAAGAATTCTCCGTCCTGTATTACTTACTACGGAGGAAGACTCTGGGTGGCAACGCATACGCTTATCATGAATTCAAAAATGGTGGCATATTATTACGATACTTCGGAGGATAAGCTGAGTGCCCTGAGCGATTATAAGATACCGGACAAGGTACAGGGGATTACCTTTGATGACTCCGGCAGGGTTTATCTGAGTACTTCCTACGGAAGGTCACGCTCGTCCTATCTGATGTCTTATGCGTCCGTTACGGAGCTTGCAACGCGTCCGCAAAAGCCTTCCCTGAAGGTGGAGATGCCGCCCTGTTCGGAAGAGATTGATTTTCGTGATGACACTCTGTATATATTGTTTGAATCCGCAGGGGAGAAGTATTACGCAGGAACGGACGGGAAAGGCACAAGCCTTTCCCCTCTGGATAAGATACTTATGATTCCTGTCGGGGAGCTGGATTAGAAGAATTCATGGAAAGAAGGGACATAAGCTGTCGTATGCGCATTTGTTCGGCAGGCGGCAGATCCTTTGACAACAGGTCGCAGATAAGCTGCACCTCCGGTTTGGTAAAGTCAAGTTTCTGCTCCTTTGCCTGACGCATGTTTGCCATGAGAAAGGGCATGACATCTTTGGGACTTACCGGTTTTTCTTTCTGTGCAAAGGCTTGCAGAAACTGCATTTTTTCCGGACTCATGCCGGCAAATACCGGATTGTTAAAAAGTGAAGAATCCATAAGAAACCTCCTATTGATTATTTAACAAATCATAATTTTCCATCACGCAGAACAGGTTGATTAAAGTGTCTATGGTTTCCTGTTCTTTTGGCGAGCAATACTGGCGGACTGCATTCAGCATGGCACTTCTGCGGTCGGTCCCGCCGGGAAGAGAGCAGGCAGAAAGTCTGCTGTTCTGTTCCGAAAAAGCTTTTCTTGCATTCTGAAACTCCATAAGCTGAATCATCAGAGCCATCGGTTTCTGGGTGCGAAGCTCCAGATAGGGAACGATGGATTTTAGAATTTGGACGTTTTTTGTCTGGACAAGGTCATCATAGGTGATATTTTCTGATTCTTCCATGACCACTATAATTTTATTTTCTTTTTATTTCATCATATGAGAGTCGGCCTGTTTCTATGCATATACTAAAACAAAAAGTGACTATTCAGCCCATTAGAATAAGATAAACAAATTCGTTATGCTTGCATATAAGAAGATGTTTATCTTATTCGCAAGGTGGCTCGAATAGAGTCACCGCCAAAATATGAGCATTTTTAGTCCCGAAGGGACGAGAAAGCACTCGCAGAGAGGGCGGAAATGCGAATATTTGGGTGGGCTGAATAGAAAAATGAAAATCATGAGCAGATTAATTATTGATGGGAACAGTGTTTACGAAGTAGATGAGGAATGTCTGAAAAAACGAAAGCTTTCTCCGGAATGCGGAATTAAAGAGGCATTGGAGCGGCAGGAGAAGAGAGAAAAGGCGAAGACAACAGAACATAAATAAAGGAGGAGCCGTTTGGCTCCTCCCTTTTGGTATATGGATTAGCAGATACCGCAGTTTCCACCCCATCCACCGCAGAACAGAAGAAGGATAATAATCCAGCAGCAGTCATTGCCACCGCAGCTTCCGCCGCCGTTGAACAGAGAAGATCCACCGCCTCCGCAGCAGCAGAGAAGCAGGATAATCCAGATAATAGAATTGCATCCACCCTCAGAAGGGCATCCACAGTTTGTAGCAGCTAAATCACTCATAAGTGACCTCCAATAAATTTGTTTTACACTATATGGTATGGCAATTTACGAAAAGGGTTCCAAAAAAATATTGACGTTTTTCTTTTTTGAGTATAGAATAAACAAGGATGGAATAATTGTATACAATTATTCATGTATGAAAAGGAGCTGAGGGAATTATGAGAGATGTCGTTATGAATGAAAAATCAAATCTGTTGCAGTTGGAAGAACATTTTTACCAGCTTGCGGATGTGGAAGAGCCAAATACTTTCCGCAATCTGTTTCCGTATGAAGAGATTCCGAAGATTGCATTTAACGATCGGATTGTACCGCATAATATGCCGGAGGAGATTTGGATTACCGACACTACTTTTCGTGACGGACAGCAGTCCCGCGAGCCATATACAACAGACCAGATTGTGACCATTTATGATTATCTTCACAGATTGGGCGGACCGAAAGGTAAGATTCGCCAGAGTGAATTTTTCTTATACAGCAAAAAGGACCGGGATGCAGTGTATAAGTGTATGGAGCGCGGTTATGAATTTCCGGAGGTTACCGCCTGGATTCGTGCCAGCAAAAAGGACTTTGAACTGGTAAAAGAAATCGGATTGAAGGAAACCGGTATTCTGGTAAGCTGTTCGGATTATCATATTTTTTATAAGATGAAAAAGTCCAGACGTGAAGTGATGAATCTCTATCTGAGCGTGATTCGGGAATGTCTGGAGACAGGAATCAGTCCGCGTTGTCATCTGGAGGACATTACACGTTCCGATATTTACGGATTTGTCATTCCGTTTTGCGTTGAACTGATGAAACTGCAGGATGAATATAAGATTCCAATCAAGATTCGCGCCTGCGATACCATGGGATATGGTGTGAATTTCCCGGGGGCCGTGATTCCGCGAAGTGTTCAGGGAATTATCTACGGACTCACCACACATGCCGGTGTGCCTTCTTCCCAGATTGAGTGGCACGGGCACAATGATTTTTACAAGGCAGTCAACAATTCCACAACGGCATGGCTTTACGGTGCAAGCGGAGTGAACTGTTCCCTTTTCGGTATCGGAGAGAGAACCGGTAATACCCCGCTTGAAGCAATGGTATTTGAATATGCACAGCTTCGCGGAACCTTGGACGGTATGGATACCACCGTCATCACGGAACTGGCAGAGTACTATGAGAAAGAGCTTGGATATGTTCAGCCGGCGCAGACTCCGTTTGTCGGAAAGAATTTTAATGTGACAAGAGCCGGAATTCATGCAGACGGACTTCTTAAGAATGAGGAAATCTATAATATTTTCGATACCGGTAAGTTCCTGAACCGTCCGCCTCTGGTTGCAGTCTCCAACACCTCGGGGCTTGCGGGAATTGCTCATTGGATCAATCATTATTATGCATTGCCGGAAGAGAGACAGGTAGATAAAAATTCGCCTTTGGTAAAGCGTATCAAGGAATGGGTGGATGCCCAGTATGATGACGGACGCATTACGGTATTGACGGATCATGAACTCGTAGCAAAGATTACAGAGGTCTGCAGAGAACTCGGTATTGTTTTATAGTGCAAAATTCGGTATGATATTAAGGTGAAATTATGGCAGATGATCATTATTCATTAAGTGCAAAAGTGTTTCATGTCATCAGGGAAGATATCTTAAGCGGAAGATATCAGGCAGACGAGGAACTCAAAGAGAAGAACATCGGCGAAGAAATGGGAGTCAGCCGGACTCCTGTTCGCGAGGCATTGCGTCAGTTGGAGCTGGAGGGACTGGTTTATATCATTCCAAATAAAGGAGCTTTTGTGGAGGGCGTTACCCTCAAGGATATCAAGGATATCTACGAGATTCGGGCGCTTTTGGAAGGACTGTGTGCCCGGTGGGCGGCGAACAATGTCACAAAAGAACAGATGGAACAGATTGAAGAGACAATTTTTTTGTCTGAGTTTCATTATTCCAAGGAAAACTGGGATCAGATTCTGGAACTGGATAACCGGTTCCACGAGCAGGTTTATGAGGCGTGTGAAAGCAAGGAGCTGACACGTGTCCTCCGGGATTACCATCACTATCTCCAGAGAATTCGCAAGATTACACTGGGACAGAAGGTACGGGCTCGCGCTTCCATCGATGAACACAAGGCGATTGCGGATGCGTTGAAGAACAAGGATGCACAGGCAGCGGAAAAATATGCCAGAATCCATATCCGCAATACGATATCCAACATGGATAAGATCGGCTGGGAAAATTTAATGAAGTAAAGGAGATAAATCATGGACAAGATTAAAATGACAACACCATTGGTAGAGATGGACGGAGATGAGATGACCAGAATCCTCTGGCAGATGATTAAGGATGAGCTTCTGCTTCCTTTTATCGATTTGAAGACAGAGTATTACGATCTCGGTCTGGAAGAACGTAACCGTACCAATGATCAGGTTACGGTGGATTCTGCAAACGCTACCAAGAAATATGGCGTTGCCGTAAAATGTGCAACCATCACGCCAAACGCAGCCAGAATGACCGAATATAACTTAAAAGAGATGTGGAAAAGCCCGAACGGAACCATCCGTGCAATGCTGGACGGAACGGTATTCAGAGCTCCGATTGTGGTCAAGGGAATTGAGCCGAATGTCAAGACATGGGAGAAGCCGATTACCATTGCAAGACATGCTTATGGAGATGTCTATAAAGCAAGTGAGATGAAGATCCCGGGAGCCGGAAAGGCCGAGCTTGTCTACACGGCTGAAGACGGAACCGAGACCCGGGAACTGATTCACGAATTCAAGGGAGCCGGTGTGATTCAGGGACAGCATAACCTGGATGATTCCATTGAGAGTTTTGCACATAGCTGCTTTAAGTATGCACTGGATACCAGGCAGGATCTGTGGTTTGCCACAAAGGATACCATTTCGAAGAAGTATGACCATACCTTCAAGGACATCTTCCAGGAGATTTTTGAAAAGGATTATAAGAAGCAGTTTGAAGATATGGGCATTGAATATTTCTACACATTGATTGATGATGCGGTAGCGCGTGTTATGAAGTCAAAGGGCGGATTTATCTGGGCTTGTAAGAATTACGACGGAGATGTCATGAGTGATATGATCAGTTCTGCCTTTGGCTCTCTTGCCATGATGACTTCCGTTCTGGTATCCCCGCAGGGATATTATGAGTACGAAGCTGCTCACGGAACCGTGCAGAGACATTATTATAAGCATCTGAAGGGAGAAGAAACTTCCACAAATTCAGTGGCTACGATTTTTGCCTGGACCGGTGCGCTGCGGAAACGTGGAGAGCTCGACAATAATGCAGAGCTGTCAGCATTTGCGGACAAACTGGAGGCTGCCTGCCTGAAGACCATTGAATCCGGCAAAATGACAAAGGATCTGGCTTTGATTACTTCCTTATCCAATCCGACCGTATTGAACAGTGCGGATTTTATCAAGGCGATTCGTGCTGAACTGGAGGCTTCCCTCTAATTTATATATAAAGAAGAAAAACCCTGAGAGAACAGGAATTCTATAAATTGTTAATCTTTTCACACATTGACAGTTCTAATAGAAAATCCTATAATTATCTTAGGGTTTTTCCCTTTTTATAGGAAAGTGGAGGATTGGATTTTGGAAAAGGATATATCACAGGCTGTGATTCGGCGGATGCCAAGATATTATCGTTATCTGGGGGAATTATTGGAAGAAGGTGTCGAGCGTATTTCATCCAACGACTTAAGCAGCCGGATGAAAGTAACCGCATCACAAATCCGTCAGGATCTCAACAATTTTGGTGGATTCGGTCAGCAGGGGTATGGATACAATGTTCAGTTTTTATATGATGAGATTGGCAAGATATTGGGACTGAATCAGACACATAATATTATTGTAATCGGAGCCGGTAATCTGGGACAGGCGATTACGAATTATGTCAAGTTTGAAAAATTCGGCTTTCTGATTACGGCTCTTTTTGACATCAATCCAAAGTTGAAGGGACAGATGGTGCGGGATATTCCCATCTATATGATGGATGAACTGGAAGAATACTGTGCCAAAAACAGAGTGGATATTGCAGCCCTTACCCTGCCAAAAGAACGGGCGGATGCCACCGCAAAGTACCTTGTGCAGCTTGGAATCCATGCAATATGGAACTTTGCACATGTTGATTTGGATCTGGACAGTCAGGTAGTGGTGGAAAATGTTCATTTATCCGACAGCCTGATGCAGTTGTCCTATAATATTGTCAAGAATTCAGACTAACCGAAGAGCAAAAGAGAGCGTGAGTGCATATGAAGGATGAAGATTTCAAAGCGGCTTTAGCAGACAAAAAAATCCCGATACTTGTTCTGGATCAGAAGTGGCATCGTCTTTTTGCGGTTCACGGCAAGACAGAGGAGATCAAAAGCAAGGAGACGGAATTAAATGAACTCCTGGCCAGACAGGGAAAACTGAATACGGATATCAAAGAATACAAAAAGCTGAAAAACAAACTTATGGGAAGCATTGTCGAGAATATTGATGAGACAGAAGATCATGAGAAGGCAAAGAAGAGGGAAGAAGATAAGCGCCTGATTGACGAGGTGAACCAGAAGATAGAGGATGCGGAGGAAGAACTTCTGGATATTCCGCATAGTATTAAAAAGGTCAATGGTGAGCTGATGATTCTCAGTATGGATTATTTCTATGAAAAACTCCGGGTGAATCAGCACGAGGCAAATGAAATTGACGAATGGATTAAACAGATTCGCATTGACCTCAAGAAAAACATTATCAAAAAACAAAACCGTGAGATTAATAATCGTGAGATTTATGCGTATCTGCATGATATTTTTGGTTCACAGATACTGGATATTTTCGATATTCAGTATGAGGAAAAGGAAGAAGAATCTGAGGAAAACAAATCTTCCGAAGCACAGCCGGAAGAAAAAAAGTCTGAAAATGTGCAGGGAGAAGAGAAGGAGCGCTGAGAATTGCATTATCTGGTAACAGGAAAAGAAATGAAGCTTCTGGATCGAAACACCTCGCAAGTGTTCCATGTACCGGAACTGGTACTGATGGAACAGGCTGCGATGGCATTTGTTCAGAAGCTTTTCTTGATACATAAGAAGATTGGAAGAACACTGATTGTCTGCGGAAGCGGGAACAACGGCGCTGACGGACTTGCCATTGCAAGGCTGTTGCGTGAAAAAGGAGTGGACGTGACCGTGTTTGCCGCAGGAGAAGCAGACGGACATAAGACGACAGAGTCTTACAATGTGCAAAAGACCATCTGCAATGCTTATCATATTCCAGTGCTGTCCGATGTCACCGATTATTCCGGGTATGAATTGATCGTTGATGCCGTGTTTGGAATCGGACTGACAAGAAATATTACAGACTTTCTTGCATCCGTCATACAGGCCATGAATAATGCAACGGCATGGAAAGTGGCAGTAGATATTGCATCCGGTATCCATGCGGATGATGGAAGCGTTCTCGGCACGGCATTTTGCGCGGATGATACGATCACTTTTTCCTTTGCCAAAATCGGACAGTATCTGTGGCCGGGAAATGAGTATTCCGGCAGAATTCATGTGGTGCCTATGGGAATCACTGCGGAGAGCTGGGAAGATAGAAAGCCTCGTTTTGCGGCTGTTGATGCTGAAGATTTTAAACTGCTTCCACAGAGGACTGAGCATTCCAATAAAGGAACTTACGGAAAGCTCCTTTTGATTGCCGGAAGCGTCAATATGGCAGGAGCCGCGTGTCTGGCGGCGAAGGCAGCTTACCGGATGGGCAGCGGACTGGTGAAGGTGTTTACCCCGGAGGAAAACCGTCTGATTTTACAGGCGACGGTACCGGAAGCGATTCTTTCCACATACGGTTCCAATCTGGACGAAGCACAGATCGTTGAGCAATTAAAGTGGGCGGATGCCGTGGTTTTAGGTCCGGGGATTGGCACAGACCGCCTCTCCCAAAAACTGGTTAAGCTTGTGCTGAAAAATTGTGGAGTTCCAATCCTTGTAGATGCGGATGCCCTCAATATCATCGCAAAAGAACCGGAGCTTCTCCTTCGGCCTCATACAGAGATGATTGTCACGCCGCATCTGGGAGAGATGGCAAGACTTACCGGAGATACCGTATCTTTGATTCAGACCAGACTTTTGGAATGTGCCTGTGACTTTGCACAGACCTATGATGTCATTTGTGTCCTTAAGGATTTTCGGACATTGACCGCTGTTCCCTATGGTCTTACCTACTTAAATCTCACGGGAAACAACGGAATGGCAACGGCAGGAAGCGGGGATGTTTTATCCGGTATCATCGGTTCGCTTCTGGCACAGGGAATGAAGCCGGAACTGGCTGCTGCCGTAGGTGTATATCTGCACGGATATGCCGGAGATCTGGCACAGAAAAAGCTTGGAAGCCGGGCTCTTATGGCATCCGACATTACCGAGGCACTTGCTGAAGTACGATGAAAGGGAGACTAAGATGAAAAAAGAACGTGTATATGCAGACATTGATTTGGATGCAGTGTTATATAATATGAATTCCATGCATAACAATTTGAAAGAAGGAACCCTGATGACTGCGGTAATCAAGGCGGATGCTTACGGACATGGCGCCGGAAAGATTGCCGAGACCATCGAAGACCTTCCGTATCTGTGGGGCTTTGCCGTGGCAACGGTCGATGAAGCCCAGACTCTGATTGCAGACGGAAGAAAAAAACCGATTCTGATTCTGGGAATCAGTTTTCCGGAATGTTATGAGATGATTGTGGAGGAAGATATCCGTCCGGCAGTCTGCGCATGGGAAGAGGCAAAGGCATTGTCCGATATTGCCGTACAAAAGGAGAAAATCTGTCATATTCATATCAAAATTGACACCGGTATGAGCCGTATCGGTTTTCAGGTAAATCAGGAAAGTGCACAGATGATAGCACGGATTGCGTCCCTCCCGAATATATGTATAGAAGGAATATTTACACATTTTGCACAGGCAGACGAGACCGATAAAACTTCTGCCAAAAAACAGCTTGCACTTTTTCAGGAGATGATTGCCCTGACAGAGGAGCTTGGGGTTCATATCCCGATTCATCATTGTTCAAACAGCGCCGGAATTGTAGAGCTTCCGGATGCCAATATGGATATGGTTCGCGCAGGAATTACCCTTTACGGGCTTTGGCCGTCTGAGGAAGTTTCCAAGGATATCATCTCCTTAAAGCCTGTTATGTCCCTGAAAAGTCATGTTTCTTTTCTTAAGACACTGGAAGCCGGAAGAAAAATCAGTTACGGCGGAACTTATGTAACTCCTTCCAGAAGACGTATCGCCACCATTCCGGTGGGCTATGCGGACGGTTATGCCAGAGGTTTGTCAAACAGTGGTTATGTCCTGATTCATGGGAAAAAGGCGCCGATATGCGGGCGGGTATGCATGGATCAGTTCATGGTGGACGTGACGGATATTCCGGATGTAAAAGAGGAGGATACGGTTACTCTGTTGGGCAAAGACGGCGATGCCGAGATTACCATGGAGGAACTGGGAGAGCTGTCAGGTCGTTTTAATTATGAATTTGCCTGCCTGATTACGGCAAGAGTTCCAAGAGTCTACAGACATGGACTGCAAAATAATTTCGATTAATTCGGGATTATGTATACACTCGATAAATTTGGAGATACTGCATGTATAACAAATTATGGAGTGAAG
>JAQXZD010000079.1 GCA_029227035.1 Lachnospiraceae bacterium | reverse complement strand
GCCGCATAGTAAAACTCATAGTTTCCAAGCAATATGGACTGCTGCATATTGCATTTTATAATAACACTCTGCCGTGCAATGGATGTGACCATGAACGTCTCCTCTCTTCTTTGGTTTTTCTTATTGTACCACTTTTACCAGTATTTTGGGAGTCCGTAACCACAGAAAAAATAATAAAGGGAACCTGCCATCTTTCCAAACGCCATGGCAAACATGACATAGCTTAATCCCCGGTTTATATACAATCTTCGAAACAGGATGGGAAAAGTGTTCAGGATCTCTGCCAGCGCCACCGAAATACATCCCACAAAAATTCCCGCCGAGATTCCGTACAATGCAAACAGAAAATGCGTAACCCATTCCACCGGAAAATACGCGCTCCACTCCAGTACGGAAAACACCGCGCCGGTCAGGACGCCAAGAATAATGGCATTTTCTATGGTGATGATATAATCCGCCAGATTGGTCCGCTTTATCATGCGCGGAATCACTCCGATCACCAGCAGAAACGCAAAGGTACCCGCTGAGATGGCGATTCCGCATGCCAGTGCCGTACACGCCATCAGAATATGTCTAATTAACATCATGCTCGTGTCCTTTCCGTCCGGCATTTTCGATAAAAGTGGTGTCCACGTCCTTCTCATATTTACGCATCTCCACCTGTATCGGAGTTGGATCCGACGTGATTTTTTTCTTTCCCACATGGTTGAAAAAGACAAGAATTCCAACTGCAAGTCCCAGACAGTAGAACACTTCTATCTCCGTGACATTCGGCTTTTTGGTACCCATAATCTGCATGTAAAAACGGTCAAACACTTCGCCAACGGATACGTCGTTATTAAACGCCATGATGGTAAAAGCGGAGCCCAGAAAAATAACCACACACATCACAACTACCTTGATGATTTCCATCCACTTCGGAGCAATTCTTGACGAAATATATTCCACAACAAAATCCTGCTCCCCGTAGCTGAGCACCTCAACCTCCGGAAAATCTGCCTGAATCAGTTCAATCACATTCAGTATGGAAAAAACCTCTATCCGTTTCTTTTTGGAGGTCTCTGTCTTCTTAAATGCATACAAGGTCTTGTTCTTGATGGCCGAACAGATGGCAGGATCCGTGCACTGCACGGACATCACGTCCTTGATTTTCACCTGCGGCTCATAACATACACTGTTCCTGTCTGCCTTGACATATACCGTTTCACGCTTTTCCTTCATGCCCTGTCACCTCTTCCCTTACAAGAATCCCGTCATTACGCACCCTGTTCTTCTGATATACGGAGAGAAAATACCAGCTTCCCAGCACAATTGCCACCAGAAGCAGCAACAGCAGTATTTTCCGGTATCTTTTAATCCGGTCCGTCTTGTCCTGCCCACGCACATTTTTCATATTATGAAGCAGCCTCCTTTGCGTCATTTTCTGTGCTAGTGTGTACATTTTTCCCTAAAATATGTATCAAAGGACAGCGCGTACAAAAAAACGGAACGTGCATATCACTCACGTTCCGCTCTTTCAAGGACTCTCTATTGTTTTTTTTCTCTCTCCTGCTTCTCTTTTTCCTCCAGAATAGCTTCATTAAGCTGAAGCATCTTGGCATCCAGATCCGACACGATTTCCGCACAGGCCCGAAGGTCCCGGCTGATGTACTCCGGCGCATTTCCCTCAAACTTGTAATAGATCTTATGCTCCAGACTCGCCCAGAAATCCATGGCGATGGTGCGTATCTGAATCTCAACCTTCGTATCCACCACACGGTCCGACAGGAAAATCGGAACCGTCACCTGCATGTGATAACTTTTGTAACCGCTGGCTTTCGGATTCTTGATGTAATCCTTGATGGATACCACGGTCAGATCGTTCTGATTTCCGATCATTGCCGCCAGCCGGTAGATATCCGAAGTAAAGGAGCATACGATACGGATTCCCGCAATATCGTTAATATAGTTCACCATATTCTCGATCGTGCTGTCATATCCGTCGCGCTTGAGCTTCTTTACAATACTCTCCGGTGTCTTGATTCGCTTCTTAATATACTCAATGGGATTATATTTATGTATATGAACAAACTCATCGTTTAATATATCCAGCTTTGTTCCCACTTCCTTAATCGCTGAATTATATAAAAACATCATGGTTTCCCAGCTATCAATATCTTCCTGAATTAACTGTGTGTCCCCCATAAAAACCTCCTTTGCATGTATCGGTCTCAAATAATCAGAATTATTCCTGAATAATAACAGTATATCACAAAATCCCCCTTCTGTGAAAAGGACCGACACGGTTTAATAAAAACTTTTTAAAAACTTAATCTTCTTCTAATACCTGAAGTTCCAGATAATCAAAATGAATCTCTTCCACAAAATTATCTTTTCCGAAACGGGTTCTCGAAAATTTCTGAAACTCTGACACATTGGAATCCAGCCAGATCGGTCTGCTCAAATCAAACCGCTGACAGGCTTCATCCAACGCCTGAAATATCTTATGTGTTCTGGTTTCTTCCGTCTCATCCGTCACGGTCTCCGCCTCCAGAAGATGGGTATCTTTCCATATTTTAAACCAGATTTTCACCGCTTTTCCTCCTTTGACGATTGCACTCGTACATCAGCAGCGCCGCAGAAACCGCAGCGTTTAAAGACTCCACCCTGCCCTCCATGGGGATGCGGATATAACAGTCTGCAAGCTCTGCCACCTCATTGCTCAATCCGTTTCCCTCGTTTCCAATCATGAAGCCTGTGGGTTTTCCGTAATCAAATGCATCATAAGCTTTCGTTCCCTTTAAGTGTGCCGCGTACAAAGCCACTCCGGCCTCCTTAACTTTTTGCAGGGTTTCTTCCAGATTCTCCGCAACGTAATAAGGTACCCGGTAGATACTTCCCATGGTGGAACGAATAGTCTTCGGGTTGAACAAATCAACCGTTGTCCGGTTCATAATCACTCCGGAGAGTCCGGCTCCCTCGCCCGTCCGTATCATCGTTCCGAGATTTCCCGGATCCTGAATACTGTCCAGGACAAGCAGATGTGTCCGCTCGCCTGCGAACAGTTCCTCCAAAGTATATTCCGGTGTCCGGACCACCGCCATGATTCCCTGCGGCGTCTGCGTATCGGAAACGGCACGAAACACGTTGTCAGCCACCACCTCATAGGAATATCCAGCCAGCATCCCTGCGTGCTCCTTCTCTGCCAGAAAATGCTCCGAGACATAGACATTTATGACAGACTCCCGC
The DNA here is from genome assembly GCA_029227035.1 of Lachnospiraceae bacterium. Taxonomy (GTDB): domain Bacteria; phylum Bacillota; class Clostridia; order Lachnospirales; family Lachnospiraceae; genus Roseburia. Next base: position 14,413 of record JAQXZD010000079.1, on the reverse strand, counting down.
GGAGCCTCCAGAAACATCTTAATTCCTTCCACCACAAAAGCTTTCTGTTTTTTTCTTTCCCTGGCCTTTTTCATCAAAGCCGTCAGGTTCTTCATCTGCTGATTGGCTGTACTGGTAATCATAGCTTCTCCCTATACATTAAAACAGGGCAGCCAAACTTCCGGCCACCCTGTCTGTAAAACTTCTGATTTGTTAATTACACAAGAGTTCTTGAAATCTGATACATATACTCATCAACACTCTTCTTCATTGCAAGAGCTTCGTCAATATCAAAGTCTACGAACTTTCCGTCCTTATGTGCAACGACACGATTGCTCTTACCTTCACAGAGCAGATCCACAGCCATGGCACCCATGGTTGTTGCGTATACACGGTCCTTACAGGTCGGGCTTCCACCACGCTGCATATGTCCAAGAATGGTTGCACGGGTTTCAACACCGGTAGCCTCTTCGATTCTCTTTGCCATGCTCTGGGAATGTCCGATTCCCTCTGCATTGATAATGATATAATGCTGCTTTCCGTATCTTCTGGCATCAATCACCTGATTGATCAGGCGCTGCTCATCATAATCATACTTCTCCGGCAGCAGAACTTCCTCTGCTCCGTTGGCAAGACCGCACCATAATGCAATATGTCCTGCTCCGCGTCCCATAACCTCAATGATGGAACATCTCTCATGAGAAGTTGAAGTATCCCTTACCTTATCGATGGCTTCCATTGCTGTATTTACCGCAGTATCAAATCCAATTGTATAATCTGTACAGGCAATGTCCAAATCGATGGTTCCCGGAAGACCGATTGTATTGATTCCCAGTGCAGCCAGCTTCTGTGCTCCCTGGAAAGAACCGTCTCCTCCGATGACAACAATTGCATCAATTCCATGCTTCTTGCAAATCTCTGCGCCCTGCTGCTGTCCCTCCGGAGTGATAAACTCCATACAACGAGCGGTCTGCAGAATCGTTCCACCTCGTGAGATGGTATCCGATACGCTCTTGGCGTCCATATCAATAATCTCCTCGTTCAGGAGTCCTGCGTAACCTCTTTTGATTCCCTTTACTTTCTTACCCTTTGATAACGCCTGACGAACCACCGCACGGATGGCAGCATTCATACCCGGCGCATCTCCACCACTGGTCAGTACACCAATTGTGTTTATCTCTTTTGCCATTACTGTGTCCTCCAAATATCAAATATTCAACCCTCAATGTCACTATTTTATAATGAATGAGCTTTCTTTTCAATGCTTTTTTCAATAACTTTTACATTTTTTTCGCCCAACAGCCCGGTCAGCGCCGCCAAAAGTTCGGAATCTGTGTGTACACCGCGATTTTTTCCGAGTCTTTTGACCTGTTTACAGTCTGCCAGATATAAAACAACCTCATCCGCTCCATCCGAGTACAGAAGCAGCCGGTTTATCTCCTTCTCCGCCTCCAGATACGTCTCCATGGATGCAAACTGAAGCCACAGCTCCTTCGGCGTATCGTCAAACGGAACGATTCTCTCGCAGATAATCTTGGCGTCCTGTTCTTCCTCAACCGTGGCTCTTCCAATTACAAACACTTTCTCTTCCTCATTCATAATCCCCTGAAAACGGGAATAATCCTTCGGAAATACGATAATTTCCACCTGTCCGGTCAGATCCTCGATGGTAATAAACGCCATAGGCTGATTATTTCTGGTATATTTCACCGTCTTGGCGGCAATCATCCCGCCCACAATAACATGGGCATTGTCCTGTATGGATAACATCTGCGTCTCCTCATCCCGGACAAAATCGGATGCATGCGCCGTGATGTTTTTTCGCATTTTTTCCAGGTAATCCTCCAGCGGATGCCCGCTTAGGTAGATACCGAGCACTTCCTTTTCAAATCCCAGAAGCGTCTCTTTGTCAAATTCCTCCACCGGCGGATATTGTACGGCATAATCTTTTTTGTCCTCCTCGGAAACCAGATCGAAAAGGCTCATCTGCCCCGTCATCCCGCTCTTTTTCTCCCGGACAACGTTGTCCACAATTGCCGGATATACCAAAACCATCTGATGACGGTTTCCGTCCAGTCCGTCGCAGGCTCCCGCCTTAATCAGGTTCTCAATCGCCCGCTTATTCACATCCCGCTCCGCAACACGCTCGATAAAATCCTGCAGTGTCCTATATGCACCGCCTGTCTCTCTCTCCTCGATAATCTTGTCAATTACCGGTCTTCCCAAAGCTTTAATCGCATACAGACCGTAGCGCACATTGGCGCCCTCCGCGGTAAATTCTCCCTGTCCGGTATTGATGTCCGGCGGCAGCACCTTCATGCCAAGCTCTCTGCAATGAAGCAGATACTCTGCCGTCTTGGCGGAATTGTCCAGAACCGAAGTCAAAAGCGCTGCCATAAAGTCCACCGGATAATAGCATTTCAGCCATGCCGTCTGCACACTGACCACCGCATAAGCGGCCGCATGGGATTTGTTAAAGGCATACTTTGCAAAATCAACCATGGAATCGTAAATGCTGTTGGCAGCCTTCTCTTCAATTCCATTTGCCACGCAGCCCCTGATTCCGCGCTGCACATCCCCGTACACAAAACTCTGCCGCTCCTCGTCAATCACATGCTGCTTTTTTTTACTCATGGCACGGCGGATATTATCGGCCTGTCCCATGGTATAGCCTGCAAGCTGCTGCACAATCTGCATAACCTGTTCCTGATAGACAATGCATCCGTAGGTCGGTTCCAGAATCGGCTCCAGCTCCGGTGTCACATAAGTGATGGACTGTGGATTGTTCTTGCCCTTGATATAGTTCGGGATAAAATCCATAGGGCCCGGACGGTACAACGAGATTCCCGCCACAATATCTTCAAAATTCTGTGGCTTTAACTCCTTCATGAAGTTCTGCATTCCCGCCGACTCGAGCTGGAACACACCTTCCGTCCTGCCGCTTCCTATGAACTCCAGCATCTTTTTATCGTTAAAATCAATATGATCGATATCAATATCTTTTCCCGTTGATGCTTTAATATTCTTCACGGCATCCTTGATGACCGTCAGCGTCCGAAGTCCCAGGAAATCCATCTTCAGAAGTCCCAGTTCTTCCAGTTGCACCATATTGTACTGGGCGGTAGGCGTTCCGTCGCTGGCTCTTCCCAGAGGCACATAATCACTGGCAACTCCCGGATAAATCACCACGCCCGCCGCATGTACGGAGACATGGTTCGGCAGTCCCTCCAGACGCTTTGCCATATCAATCAGTTCCCGCATCTGCTCATCGCCGTCGTAGAGACTTCTGAATTCCGGATTGGCCGAAAGCGCCGCCTCAATCGTCACAACCTTTACATCCGGCAGCTTCATCGGTATCATCTTTGCCACGCGGTCCATCTGCGCATACGGAAAATCCAAGGCTTTTCCCACAGCCTTAACAACACCGCGCGCCGCCATGGTACCAAACGTGGTAATCTGCGTTACCGAATCCTTTCCGTACTTCTCCGCCACATATTCAATGACGCGGGAGCGCTCCGCATACTCAAAGTCCACGTCAATATCGGGCATGGAGACACGCTCCGGGTTCAAAAAGCGCTCAAACAAAAGATTATATTTCACCGGATCCACATTGGTAATTCCGGTACAGTAACACACCCTGCTTCCCGCGCCGGAACCTCTGCCCGGTCCCACCATGCAGTCATGTGTCTTCGCCCAGTTAATATAATCCCACACAATCAGGATATACTCCACAAAGCCCATATTCTGAATGACACCCAGCTCATACTGCATATCCTGATAAATTTTGTCACACTGCTCCCTGGTATACTCCGGATTCTTACTGTACTTTTCCTGAAAGCCCTTCTCGCACAGGCTGTTCAAGAACTCCCATGCCGACGCATAGCCTTCCGGCACCTCGTACTTTGGAATCTTATAATTTCCAAACTCCAGCGTCACATGGCACCGGTCCGCAATCTTCTGCGTATTTTCCACAGCTTCTGCCGCATACGGAAAAAGTACACGCATCTGCTCTTCGCTCTTCACATAGAACTGACCGCCCTCATAGCGCATCCGGTCCTCATCCGTCACCTTTTTTCCGGTCTGGATACACAAAAGGACATCATGGGACTCCGCATCCTCCGCATAGGTATAATGAATATCGTTGGTACACACCAGACCGATACCCAGCTCACTGCTCATTCGCACAAGCTGCTGGTTCACCAGCTTCTGGTCTGCGATTCCGTGATCCTGAAGCTCCAGGAAAAAATGATCCTTTCCGAAACAGTCCGCATACTTTTTCGCAATGTCTTTGGCATCCTCATACATTCCGCGGACAATATAGCGGGGAATCTCTCCTGCCAGACAAGCCGACAGGCAGATTAACCCCTCATGATACTTTTCCAGTGTCTCAAAATCCACGCGGGGCCTGTAATAATAACCCTCGGTAAATCCAATGGATACAATTTTCACCAGATTCGCATAACCGGTATTGTTCTCCGCCAGAAGAATGAGATGGAAATATCTGTCATCTCCATGGCTCAGTTCTCTGTCCAACCGTGAATTCGGCGCCACATAGACCTCACATCCGATAACCGGATTAATGCCCTCCGCCTTTGCTGTCTTATAGAACTCCACCACCCCGTACATGTTTCCATGATCCGTAATGGCGGCACTGTTCATGCCCAGTTCTTTGACACGCGCCACATATTCTTTTATCTTGTTGGAACCATCCAGCAGGGAATATTCCGTATGTGTATGAAGATGTACAAATGCCATTCAAATTCCTTTCATGTACTTAATATAGATAATTTCATGCTTTTCTTAAAATAATTGACACCATTTCATAGCCGGATATCCTATTTTGTTCCAGTCAAGAATCGAGTTTGTACCATGAACGATTACACATAAACACTGACCATTTGCAACTTATTTGTCATTTCCTTTCGTCCATGGAACCATGGTACTGTCGATTCTTGGCCTTTCACAAAACACGATACCCTACTGTGAAATCATATTAAATTCCGAGTCCCATGGCGTAACAGATCAACGACAGAACCAAAAGATGAACCGGATAAAATGCATAAAAGAAATACTTAATCTGCTTTCCCCGTGTTCCATTATAAAAATGCATCGGTATCAACATCAAAAATGCCGCCCACTCCATAATGCCGCCTAAAAGGCCAAGTTCCAGCACCATCGTTCCAAATCCCAGCATGGGATTCCGGTAAAGCATATACATAATAAAGATGGCGATTATTCCGCATGCACCATAATCTGTGTTCAGCCATTGTGCAAGACCACTTCCCGCCAGCAAAATTACAACGATAACCATTGTTCTGAGTAAGCCAAGTCCCATTCGTCTAGCGCCGGTATCCTGTTCTATCGGAATTCTTGCCATGCTCTCATGGATTCCCCAGATGGTCAGAAGACCAATCAGAAGCGTTAAGAACACATTGTTGTAACTCATGGAGCAAAAGCTCTGGTTGAATGCCATATCAAACGGCACCTCTGAAATCAGCGCAAACACAAACAGTCTCAGCGCATACTTCGCCCGGTTTCTTGTGTAATGAAAGCCCTCCACCAAAAGGAAACAATAGATCGGAAATGCCATGCGCCCAATTAAGCGCATTACAAAATATACAATTGAAAGCATCCCATAGGTGGTGCTCATTTCCGTTCCAGCCTCCTGCATCTGCAGGAGGATTCTCTCCAATATCGTTGCGGCCGTATGATCAATCAGCATTGTAACGACCGCAATCATCTTAAGTCCATACCCGGAAATCCCTTTCTTCTCCGCCACCGGGGAATTCGTTCCCGCAGTACTGACTTCCATCCTTTTACACCCCCTCCATATTTACGGTAATCTTGTCAAGATGCCAGATATCATCCACATATTCCTGAATGGTACGGTCGGAAGAGAACTTTCCGACATGGGCAACATTCAAAATGGCGCTCTTCGCCCAGGCACTCTTATTCTGGTAATAAGAAGAAATCTTCTTCTGTGCATTCGCATAAGACTGGAAATCCGCAAGGATAAAATAACGGTCTGCCGGCTGTCCCTGCTGCGGATTCAGGAGGGAATTATACAGTTCACGGAACAGTTCCTTATCCTGATGCGAATAGGTTCCGTCTACCATCTGGTTCAAAACCTGACGGATATTGGCATCACTGTTATAGATATCAATCGGATGATAATCCTTATGCTGTTCATGCGCAATAACCTCATCGGCACTCATACCGAAGATAAAGATATTGTCCGCACCAACTTCCTCGTACATCTCCACGTTGGCTCCATCCATGGTTCCTATGGTAATGGCTCCGTTTAACATAAACTTCATGTTACCGGTTCCGGACGCTTCCTTGCTGGCTGTGGAAATCTGCTCGCTGACATCTGCTGCCGCAAAAATCCACTCTGCAACGGATACCCGGTAATCCTCTATAAATACAACCTTAATCTTGCCTTTGATGGAAGCATCATTGTTGATAACATCCGCAACTGAGTTAATCAGCTTAATGGTATTCTTCGCATTGCGATAACCTGCTGCCGCCTTTGCTCCAAAGATAAAGGTTCTCGGATAAAATTCCATATCCGGATTGGCCTTGAGCTGATTATACAGATACATAATATGCAGAATGTTCATAAGCTGTCTCTTATATTCGTGCAGACGCTTTACCTGTACATCGAAGATGGAATCCGGATTTACATCAATGCCGTTATGCTCCTTAATGTACTTGGCAAGGCGCACCTTGTTCTGACGCTTGATGTCCATAAACTCCTTCTGTGCCTTTTCATTTCCGGCAACAGCAGTCAGTTTTTCCACCTGTGACAAATCCGTAATCCAGCCTTTGCCGACCTTCTCTGTTACCCACTCTGCCAGAAGCGGATTACCGTGTGCAAGGAATCGTCTCTGGGTAATTCCGTTGGTCTTGTTGTTGAATTTCTCCGGGAACATCTCGTAGAAATCGCGCAGCTCCTGCTTCTTCAGGATGTCGGTGTGCAGTCTTGCCACACCATTTACGGAATAACCGGCACAGATTGCCATATTTGCCATCTTTACCTGACCATCATACAGGATTGCCATCTTACGGATTTTCTCCTCATTATCCGGATAACGCTCGCGAATCTCCAGAACGAAACGGCGGTTAATCTCTTCCACAATCTGGTATACACGAGGAAGCAGTCTCTGGAAGATTTCAATTGGCCACTTCTCAAGAGCCTCTGCCATAATGGTATGGTTGGTGTATGCCACACAGTGGGTGGTAATCTCCCAGGCATCTTCCCAGGACAGTCCCTCCTCATCAATGAGGATTCTCATCAATTCCGCAACCGCAACGGTCGGATGTGTATCATTCATCTGGAAAGTCACCTTCTTCGGCAGCTCACGCAGATCATCATGTGTCTTCTTAAACTTGGCAAGCGCTCTCTGAATACTTGCGGAAACAAAGAAATACTGCTGCTTTAAACGAAGCTCCTTACCCTTGATATGATTGTCGTTCGGGTAAAGTACCTCCACAAGATTACGGGCAAGATTCTCCTGCTCAACCGCCTGGTCATAATCTCCGCGGTCAAAGGAATCCAGAGAGAACTCCTCCTTCGGCTGTGCATCCCAGATAATCAGGGAATCCACCACATGGTTGCCGTATCCGACGATTGGCATATCATAGGCAACTGCCAGTACAGACTGATAATCCACCTGCTTAAACTGCTGGTTGCCCTCCTCGTCATAGGACACATCCACATGTCCTCCAAATTTAATCTCATAACAATATTCCGGTCTGCGAAGTTCAAACGGATAGCCTTCTTTCAGCCAGTTATCCGGTACTTCCACCTGGAATCCATCTATAATCTGCTGCTTGAACATTCCGTAACGATAACGGATTCCGCAGCCATATGCGGCATAGCCGAGAGTTGCCAGGGAATCCATAAAACATGCGGCAAGGCGTCCCAGTCCTCCGTTACCCAGAGCCGGATCCGGTTCCTGATCCTCGATGACGCTGAGATCCAGTCCAATCTCCTCTAAGGCTTCCTTCACCTCATCATAGGCTCCAAGATTGATCAGATTGTTTCCCAAAGCTCTTCCCATCAGAAATTCCATGGACATATAATAAACCGTCTTCGGATCGTCTCTATCAATCACCTGCTGCGTTGCCATCCATTCATCCATGATTACATCTTTGACCGCAAGGGATACTGCCTGAAAAATCTCCTGCTGGGATGCTTCTTTGAGTGTTTTCCGATACAGCGTCTTAACATTCTCTGTTACGGATGCGATAATCTCCTTTTTGCTGAAAACCTTGTCTCTCATACACTGTCCTCCTAATCTGTCTGAAAAAAAGGAGAAGCAAAGTCCTTGCTTCTCCTTTCACTGTCTACTGCTTCTCCACTGCAAGCGTAACCTTCTCACCGTTGATGTTCCATTCCTTCCGGTATCCGGTTAACGTTCCCGCGGTAATCACATTTGCAAGCACTTCAGACTTAATACTCTCACCATTCTTATTGAAAATATCAGTTACTTTCTGATCCGCAACATAAGACACGGCGATATGGTCCATAACCTCAAAGCCTGCCTCTTTACGCATCGTCTGGAGCTTGCTTATCAATTCACGCACAAAGCCTTCCTCTATCAGCTCTTCCGTCAGCTTCGTATCCATCACAACCGTAATATTATTATCCCCCTCAGTGACAAATCCCTCTGCCTCCGTCATGGTGATAAGCAAATCCTCCTCTAATAATACAATTTCCTCACTGATACTGTCAAGCTTAAGTGCACCGGTCTCCCGAAGTTCTGCCATGGCCCTGTTACCGTCCAGCTCTGCCAGTGCGGTCTGAATCTGCTTGAGATACTTGCCGTATTTTGGTCCCACCGTGCGAAGCTGCGGCTTAAAGGTGTAGTCCGTATAAGCAGATACATCATCCTGAAATGCCACATTCTTTACATTTAATTCGTCTGCGATAATTGCCACATAGAACTCATCCAGCTTCTCCGGCGCCTTTACATACATCTGTCCGATCGGCTGACGGTTCTTGATATTGGCACTGTTACGGCACGCACGCCCCATAACAACAATCTTTAAGACCTCATCCATTGCAGTCTCCAGATCCTTGTCGATGAACTTCTCATCCACCGTCGGGAAATCACACAGATGGATGCTTTCCGGTGCCGAAGGATCAATGGAGCATACCAGATTGCGGTAAATATCTTCCGTCATAAACGGAATCATCGGTGCTGCTGCCTTACAGATAGTAACCAGTGCCGTATATAATGTCATGTAAGCATTGATCTTATCCTGCTCCATGCCCTTTGCCCAGAAACGCTCACGGGAACGACGAACATACCAGTTACTCATGTCATCCACAAATTCCTCCAGTGCTCTTGCTGCTTCCGGAATCTTGTAATTTCCAAGGTTGTTGTCCACGGCTGCCACCGCAGAGTTCAGTTTGGACAAAAGCCACTTATCCATCACAGACAGCTTGTCGTAATCCAAGGTGTACTTTGTGGCATCAAATTCGTCGATATTGGCATACAGAACGAAGAACGCATAGGTATTCCACAGGGTTCCCATGAATTTGCGCTGTCCCTCCTGTACCGCTTTTCCGTGGAAACGGTTCGGCAGCCACGGTGCACTGTTGATGTAGAAGTACCAGCGGATTGCGTCCGCGCCGTATTTCTCCAGCGCATCAAACGGATCCACTGCATTTCCTTTGGACTTACTCATCTTCTGTCCGTTCTCGTCCTGTACATGTCCCAAAACGATAACGTTCTCATACGGTGCCTTGTTAAACAGAAGTGTCGATTCCGCCATCAGGGAGTAGAACCAGCCTCTGGTCTGATCCACTGCCTCGGAAATAAACTGTGCCGGGAACTGCTGCTCAAACAAATCCTTATTCTCAAACGGATAATGATGCTGTGCAAACGGCATGGCTCCCGAATCAAACCAGCAGTCGATTACTTCCGGTACTCTCTTCATGGTGCCGCCACATTCCTTACACTTGAAGGTCACCTCATCAATATACGGACGGTGCAGCTCCACTTTTGCCGCATCCGGATTGCCGGAGCGCTCTGCCAACTCAGCGCGGCTTCCGATGGATTCCTGACATCCGCAGTCCTCACACTCCCAGATATTGAGCGGAGTACCCCAGTAACGGTTACGGGAAATACCCCAGTCCTGAATATTTTCCAGCCAGTTTCCGAAGCGTCCCTCTCCGATGCTCTGCGGAATCCAGTTTACCGTCTTGTTATTTGCAACCAGATCATCCCTTACAGCCGTCATCTTGATAAACCATGACTCTCTTGCATAATAAATCAGCGGCTTGTCACATCTCCAGCAATGCGGATACTCATGCTCAAATTTCGGTGCATCATAAAGCTGTCCTCTTGCCTCCAGATCTTTTAAGACCTCCGGGTCTGCTTTCTTGACAAAAAGTCCGGCAAACGGAGTCTCCTCCGTCAGCTCTCCTTTTCCGTTAACAAACTGTACAAACGGAAGATCATAATTTCTGCCGACATTGGCATCATCCTCACCAAATGCCGGTGCAATATGAACGATTCCGGTACCGTCTGTCATGGTAACATAGCTGTCACAGGTGATGAAAAATCCCTTCTTGTGCTGCTTATCGGCCACTGCCCTGGCACAGTCATAGAGCGGCTCATACTCCCGTCTCTCCAAATCACTTCCCTTGAAAGTCTCCAGCACTTCATATGCTTTTTCGCCCTCTTCCTTTGCCAGAGAGCCAAGCACCTTGTCTGCCAGTGCCTCTGCCAGATAATAGGTATAGCCGTCTGCTGCCTTTACCTTAATATAGGTGTCATCCGGGTTCACACAGAGAGCCACATTACTCGGCAATGTCCACGGCGTGGTGGTCCATGCAAGGAAATAAGCATCTTCCCCGACTGCCTTAAAACGGACAATCGCAGAGCGTTCCTTTACCGTCTTGTAGCCCTGTGCCACTTCCTGTGAAGACAACGGTGTTCCGCATCTTGGACAATACGGCACAATCTTAAAGCCCTTGTACAATAACTTCTTGTTCCAGATTTCTTTCAGCGCCCACCACTCGGACTCAATGAAATCATCATCATAGGTAACATATGGGTGCTCCATATCAGCCCAGAAACCGACCGTTCCTGAGAAGTCCTCCCACATGCCTTTATACTTCCAGACAGACTCCTTACACTCCTTGATAAACGGCTCCATTCCGTATTCTTCAATCTGCTCCTTGCCGTTTAATCCCAGCTTCTTCTCTACTTCCAGCTCCACCGGAAGTCCATGGGTATCCCAGCCTGCCTTACGCGGCACATACTTTCCCTTCATGGTCTGGTATCTCGGAATCATATCCTTGATAACACGTGTCAGCACATGTCCGATATGCGGCTTTCCGTTTGCGGTAGGCGGTCCGTCATAGAAAGTGTAAGTCTCTCCTTCCTTGCGGTTTTCCATGGATTTCTTAAAAATGTCGTTCTCACGCCAGAATTTCTCCGTCTCCTTCTCGCGCTCGACAAAGTTCATGTTTGTGTCGACCTTATTGTACATTGGTTCCTCCTAAATAAAAACTAGCCCACATCCTAGTAATTAGGACGCGGGCTCACGTTATACCACCTGATTACCATGTACTTAACCGATTCTCCGCCCGGAGATATCCGTTGCATACTTTGTTCCCTGTAACGCGGGAAATACGTCAGCCTCTACTCTGTGCATCCCAAATCCACTTTTCGGACTGCGGCTCGAAAGTGATTTTCACTGCCTCATTACTCGCACCGGTTCTCACCATCCCGGCTCTCTGTGTCTTTCCTGCGGCAATTACTGTCTTCGTCATAGCCTTTACCGCTTTTAAGTATAGTAAGAGTGGCTCCGAATGTCAAGAATCGGTTTGGGAATTTTCTTCTTCCCTTTTGCTGGTCTTATAATTTTGTACGAAATTGGTTCTTATATCATAGCCACATTTGGAATATAGTAGGAAAAAACAAAAAAGGAGAACCATTATGACAAATGAGAAATTAAGAAAAATTATTATGGCAGCTCTTTTTGCTGCACTGGCATGCGTCGCAACCATGTCCATCCGGATTCCGACACCCGGCACAAACGGATACATTCATCCGGGAGATGCAATTGTCATCCTTGCAGGTGTCATCCTCGGACCTGTGGGCGGATTTTTTGCTGCCGGAATCGGCTCTGCCATGGCTGACCTGATTGGCGGATATTTTATCTATGTTCCGATTACCTTTTTTATCAAAGGACTCATCGCCCTGTTCACAGGTCTGATTTACCGTGCCGTCGGCAAAAGCAATAAGACACGTTTTGCTGCCGTATTGCTGGGCGGCGTAACCGATATCGTTCTGGTTGCCGGAGGATATTTTATCTGCGAATTCTTTATGTATGGTGCAGGGGCTGCCGCCAGCATCCCATCCAACATCGTTCAGGGTGTGGGCGGACTGCTCATCTCTGCCGTACTGTATCCGGCTCTGATTGCCATTCCGTATGTGCGTCAGCACGCCTATGGTTTTACTGCCGGCAAATAACGCCAAGTTGACATTTTTCTCTATCAATGCTAGGATTTAAGCACACGAATTACTAAAGTTCAGAAAGAGAAATGTAATGGCAACTATTAAAGAAATTGCAACTTTGGCCGGTGTCTCACGCGGAACGGTTGACCGCGTTCTGAATAACCGCGGCGGTGTCAGTGAAGCTACCGCCAAACGGGTTCAGGAAATCGCCGACCGGTTAAACTATAAACCAAACCGGGCAGGCCTGATTCTGGCTGCCCGGAAGAAAAAAATCAAAATCGGTGTGATTGTATTTGAGGCATCCAATCCTTTTTTCGATGATGTTCTTGCCGGTGTCCACGCGAAAGCGCAGGAGCTTGACGGCTACAATGTAAGCCTTCTCATCCGGCAGGTTCCTTTTGACGAGCTTGCCCAGTTTAACACCATGGAAGAGCTTCTGGCGGAAGGGATTAACGGTCTTATGATTGCCCCGTACAATTCCCTCTACATTGCGGCGGAGATTGACCGGTTCACGGATATGGGAATCCCTGTGGTCACCACGAACTCCGACATTCTGTCCAAACGTATCGCCTATGTGGGCTGCAATTACTTTTTGTCCGGACAGGTTGCCGCAGGTCTTGTGGGGCGCATGACGCACGGAAATGATATCTGTGTGGGCGTTATAACCGGCTCCGTACATGTTCTGTGTCACACAGAGCGTATTGCAGGTTTTATGGACATAATCAAACGGGAGTATTCTCATATTCAGGTGACAGAGCCGGTGGAGAATCACGACAATGATACCGAGAGCTACGAAGTGGTCAGTCAGCTTTTGGAAAAGCACCCTGAGGTCAATGTACTTTTCTTTACGGCCGGAGGTGTCTTGGGCGGCTGCAATGCGGTACTGGATCATAACCGGGCGGATTCCATCCAGATCTTCACCTACGATTGCGTACCTTCCACCGTTGAACTGATCCGGCAGAATGTGATTTGCGCCACCATCTGCCAGAATCCTTTTCAGCAGGGATACCTTCCCTTTCATCTGTTGGTACATAATCTACTGGAAAAGCAAAAGCCGGAAAATGAATTGAATTACACAGATCTTTCCATAAAAATAAAGGAGAATCTGTAAAATGAGCCTCGGTACACACCGAGGCTCATTTCTTCCGGTCACAGACCGGTCTCTTTACTTTCTTTTAGTAGGAATAATAGTCATCTTCGAATTCGTCACTATATTCTTCCAGATATTTCTCAAACCACTTGTACTGGGAATTGAAATCAGGGTCGTCTGCATATGCTGCCATGGCAACCCACATAATAGAAGAAACTACAACGGAGATTCCTGCTGTAATCAATCCTGCAATGGCAAGACCCTTTGATTTATTCTTAACAAGCTGAATAATACCAAAGATAATCGCCAGAATCGCAAAGATATAGTTTACACAACATGCAAATGTAAATATGGAAACAATACCCAGTACCAGAGATGCAATTCCGAATCCTGTTCCGTCTCCCTTCTGTGAAACGGTCTGTCCGTAATACGGCTGCTGGTACGCATTCTGCTGATTCTGATTCGGCTGCTGATAGCTTCCCTGCTGACTGTAACCTGTCTGCTGACCGTATCCCTGCTGACCATATCCCTGCTGGCTGTAATCCGTCTGCTGATAATACCCCTGCTGATTACTGTAATCCGAACCCGGATAGCTGTTGGCTCCGGAACTCTCCGGCTCCTGATAAGTACCGGTCTGTGAATCTTCCGGTGCCTGATAGCTTCCCTGCGGATTTACATTTTCATTTTCGTTTGAATTAAAATTATCACTCATCCCTTTACTCCTTTTCAACTGTTTATACACACTTTTAGAGTATATCATCACTCTGTTGTCTGTGTCAAACTTTCCTGTAAACAGTTCATATTTTTTGTAAAAAGTGGTATAGTATATCCCATCAGACACAAGGGGGAGCAGCTATGAGTACAC
>JAQXZD010000078.1 GCA_029227035.1 Lachnospiraceae bacterium | reverse complement strand
TGTCAATGATATTGCATGTGCGGGCGGCGAGCCGTTATTTTTCTTAGACTATATTTCATGCGGTAAGAATTATACGGAGAAAATTGCCACAATAGTAAGCGGTGTGGCAGAGGGCTGTAAGCAGTCCGGCTGTGCGTTAATCGGCGGTGAGACCGCAGAGCATCCGGGACTGATGCCGGAGGAAGAATATGACCTTGCGGGATTTGCTGTGGGTGTTGTGGATGAAAAGGATATTATTACCGGCGCGGATTTAAAGGCTGATGACGTATTGATCGGTATGGCAAGCTCCGGTGTCCATTCAAACGGATTCTCTCTTGTGCGTAAAGTGTTCCGTATGAATGAGGAGACCTTGAATACATATATTGATGAGCTGGGAACAACCCTTGGAGAGGCTCTTCTTGCGCCTACCAGAATTTATGTGAAGGCACTTAAGGGAATTAAGGATGCCGGTGTGCGTGTCAAGGCATGCAGCCATATTACAGGTGGCGGTTTCTATGAAAATGTTCCGCGTATGCTTCCGGACGGAAAACATGCGGTAATTGAGAAGGACAGTTATCCGATTCCGCCAATCTTCAAGCTTCTGGCACAGGAAGGCAATATTGAGGAGCATATGATGTACAATACCTACACTATGGGACTTGGTATGGTTCTTGCCGTGGATCCGAAGGATGTGGACAAGACCATGGAAGCCATCCGTGCAGCCGGAGAGACTCCGTATGTGGTTGGAAAGATTACGGACGGAGAGAAAGGTGTAACATTATGCTAAAACTGGCAGTATGTGTATCCGGAGGTGGAACGAATCTGCAGGCAATCATAGACGGAATTGAGAAGCAGACGATTACCAATACGAAGATAGAAGTTGTCATCAGTAATAATCCCAATGCGTATGCCATGGAGCGTGCAAAGAAGCATGGGATTAAGGCAGTCTGCATCTCGCCGAAGAATTATGAGAACAGGGATGCCTTCAATGAGGACTTTTTGAGGCAACTGGATTCCTATGAGGTGGATCTGGTGGTGCTTGCCGGTTTCCTTGTAGTGATTCCGGAACAGATGATACAGAAGTACAGAAACCGCATCATCAATATTCATCCGTCGCTGATTCCGTCTTTTTGCGGAAAGGGTTATTATGGATTGAAGGTGCATGAAGGTGTGCTTGCCCGCGGTGTCAGGGTAACCGGAGCCACGGTGCATTTCGTGGATGAAGGAACGGATACCGGTCCGATTATTCTGCAGAAAGCGGTGGAAGTGGAAGAGGATGACACGCCGGAGCGTCTGCAGAAGCGCGTGATGGAACAGGCAGAATGGAAGATTATGCCGGAGGCAATCAATCTGATTGCGAACGGTAAGATTGAGGTAGTGAATAACAAAGTTCGGATATTGAAATAGGAGGAAAAGAATGAAAATTCTGGTAGTCGGAAGCGGTGGACGTGAACATGCAATCGTAACAAGCGCAGCAAAGAGTCCGCGTGTGGATAAAATCTATTGTGCACCGGGAAATGCGGGAATTGCGAGTCTTGCAGAGTGCGTTCCAATCGGTGCGATGGAGTTTGATAAGCTGGTGGCTTTTGCAAAGGAAAAAGCGATTGATTTTACCATTATCGGAATGGATGACCCGTTGGTCGGTGGTATTGTGGATGTCTTTGAGGCAGAGGGTCTCAAGGTGTTCGGACCGCGCAAAAATGCAGCAATTCTGGAGGGCTCAAAGGCTTTTTCCAAGGATTTGATGAAAAAGTATCACATTCCGACGGCTGCATATGAGAATTTTACGGATCCGGAGGAAGCACTGGCTTATCTGGAAACGGCAAAGATGCCGATTGTGTTGAAAGCAGACGGTCTGGCACTTGGAAAAGGTGTGTTAATCTGTAACACATTGGAGGAAGCCAAAGAAGGTGTCCGCACCATTATGGAGGACAAGAAGTTCGGAAGCGCCGGCAACACAATGGTGGTTGAAGAGTTCATGACCGGGCGAGAAGTGTCGGTACTGACCTTTGTGGACGGAAAGACCATTAAGATTATGTCTTCTGCACAGGATCATAAGCGTGCAAAGGACGGAGATCAGGGACTCAATACCGGAGGCATGGGCAACTTTTCACCGAGTCCGTTCTATACGAAGGAAGTGGATGAATTCTGCAGGAAGTATATTTATCAGCCAACGGTAGATGCTATGGCTGCAGAGGGCAGACCTTTTACCGGAGTAATCTTCTTTGGACTGATGTTGACAGAGGATGGACCGAAGGTGCTGGAGTACAATGCACGTTTTGGAGATCCGGAGGCACAGGTAGTGCTCCCGCGTATGAAGAACGATATGATTGATGTCATGGAAGCATGTGTGGAAGGCAGACTGGATCAGATAGATCTGCAGTTTGAGGACAATGCGGCAGTCTGTGTGGTTCTGGCATCCGATGGATATCCGGTATCTTATGAAAAGGGATTCCCGATTACCGGATTTGAAAACTTCGAGGGCAAAGACGATTATTATTGTTTCCATGCAGGTACTGCGTTCGATGAGAACAGTCAGATTGTGACAAACGGTGGTCGTGTCCTTGGAATTACCGCAAAGGGTAAGGACTTGAAAGAGGCAAGGGCAAAGGCGTATGAGGCCACGGAGTGGATTGATTTTCAGAATAAGTATATGCGGCATGATATTGGAAAGGCAATTGACGAGGCATGAAAAAAGGAATCATTTTTGACATGGACGGGACACTTTGGGATTCCGCCCCACAGGTAGTGGAGTCCTGGAATCAGACCGTTAAGAGAATGGGCTATGAGAGAAAACCTCTGACCGTGCAGGATATGCAGGGCGTCATGGGAAAGACCATGGATGTGCTGATGAAGATTCTGTTTCCGGATCTGGGGGATGCAGAGCGGGAAGAACTTCTGGAGCGTTGCGGCAGGGAAGAGAATGAGTACCTGCGTGAGCATGGAGGAACGCTTTATCCGAAGCTTAGACAGACCATGGAAAGTCTGAAGGAGGCAGGTTATCACCTGTATATTGTAAGTAACTGTCAGTCCGGGTACATTGAGGCTTTTCTGGAGCATTATCGGTTTGGAGATCTGATTGAGGATATTGAGTGCTATGGCAACAATGAGAAATCAAAGGGCGAGAATATTGCGCTTTTGTATCAGCGTAATCAGCTTGAGGATGCAGTCTATGTGGGAGATATCCAGGGAGATTATGATTCCAGTAAAGAAGCAGGAATCCGGTTTATCCATGCAGCATACGGATTTGGAACAATCCGTGAACAGGTTCCAAAGATTGCTGCTTTTGAGGAATTGCCAAAAGCAGTAGCCAACGTATTTGAAGCATAATCGAGTATAAAAAAATGAATTTTGCTATTCTAATTGCAGACCGCTACGTTGTTTTCAGAGCGAGAGCGTGTCTGCAATAGAATATGCAAATTCATTTGGCGTTAAAGAGTCTGAATGAATTTCTGAAAAGCATTTCTGCCTTCCGGCGTGCGCTTGTATACGCCGGCACATTCCAGCACTTTTAAGAAGACAATACCGATTTCCTTTTGCAGAATCGAATGAATATTTTCTGCGGTGATTTCGTATTTATCCAGCCAGCTATCCACCCAGTCGGCATGTTTCTCAATGGAGGAAATACTGCGGATATCCTTGTGAGTCAGGATGGCATCTTCCAGTGCAGACATCTCCTGCTTCAGCCGGGAAGGAAGCACGGCAAGTCCCATGACTTCGATCAGTCCGATGTTTTCCTTTTTGATATGGTGGTACTCGGCATGAGGATGGTACATCCCCATAGGATATTCGTCGGTGGTGATGTTATTGCGAAGTACCAGATCAAGCTGGAACAGCTTTCCCTGTCTTCGTGCAATCGGGGTAATAGTGTTGTGCATAACGCCGTCCGTCTCGCAGAAGATAAAGGCGTCTGCGTCGGTGTACTGCCGCCAGGCGGTGAGAATGTGGTCTGCGGCATCTGCGACCAGGTGAGAGTCTTCGCTCTCAAGGCGGATGACGGACATTGGCCACTTGATGATGCCGGCATGAACAGCCGGATAATCCTTAATGGAAAATTCCCATTCATAAGGGGCTTTTGCCATGGCAAAGGTATAATTGCCGCCCTGAAAATGATCGTGGCTTAAGATGGAACCGCCCACAATTGGCAGATCGGCATTGGAGCCAGCGGTATAGTGCGGAAACTGTGCCACAAAATCCAAGAGCTTCTCAAAGGTTGCCTTGTTGATCTTCATGGGAATATGTTTTTCGTTAAAGATGATGCAGTGCTCATTGTAATATACATATGGAGAATACTGCAGGTAGTAAGTTTCGCCGCACAGATTCAGAGGAATGATGCGGTGGTTCTGTCTTGCCGGATGGTTCAGATGTCCGGCATATCCTTCATTCTCCTTGCAGAGAAGGCAGCTCGGGTAGCCGGATTTTTTTGCCTGTCCGGCTTTTGCAATGTCCCGTGGATCCTTTTCCGGCTTGGAGAGGTTGATGGTGATGTCAATCGGACCAAATTCCGTATCAGCCACCCACTTTTCATCCTTTGCGATACGGTCGGTGCGGATATAATTGGTTGCCCGGCTGAAATCGTAATAATAATCCGTGGCCGCTTTTGGAGAAATCTCGTATTTTTCCCGGAAATTTTTTTGTACCAGGGACGGAAGCGGTGTCATAAGTCCCATGATTTTTGTATCAAAGAGATCCCGCATGGTGACGGTATCCTCGGCGAGAATATGATTGGACACGGCATAATCCGTCATATCCTTTAAAATTTCACAGAGCGGACGGGAAGCATCGGAAGGTGCTTTGGGCTCCTCATATTCTGCTAGGTCAAACAGTGCCAGCAACTGATTGGTGATACAGATGCTGTCTTCCGGCGCAACCAGGCCGGTTCTTATTCCATAGTTAATCAGTTCATGAATATAGTTGCAAATCAAAACAGTTTCCTCCTTTTTGAATGTTTACAGTACGAGCATACCGCCGTATTTGCGGATTTTTAAGATGTCGCAGGAGCCTTCCCCGAAGATGGCATCCATCTGTTTTTTGTAAGCGGATACGGCTTCATTTTTGACAAAAGCCTGTATGGTACCGGCGAAACCGCCGCCGTGTACGCGGCTGACACCATTTTTGCCCAGGACACAGTCGCTGACGGCAAGGGCGATGGACACATTCTGGTGTTCCACGTCATGGTTGGTATATACGTTTTGCAGATACTTGAAGGAAGAATCCCCGGAAGCTTTTACGGTGGTAAGGAAATCTTCAAAGCGATCTTCCGAAAGAGCCTTTGTTTCCTGTCTCACACGCTGATTCTCCTGAACAAAATGGAGAGCCCTGAGGGCAGCGCGGTCATTGACCTTTTCGCGGATGAGGTTAATGCCGGAAAGCACCTCTTCTGCGGTGACTTCTGCCAGAAATTCCTTCCCAAAGCAGGCAGCAGCCTGTTTCATCTCGGCAGGAATTGCAGCATAGTCCGGGGTGAGGTCTGCATGGGAGCCTTTGGTATCGGTGATGCAGAGACTGTAACCGTGGGCATCCAGATCAAATTCAATCCGTTCCACAACAGGCTCCTGTGGGTTTGCAAAATCAATATGTACAAGACTTCCCACAGAGCATGCCATCTGATCCATCAGGCCGCAGGGTTTGCCAAAATAAACATTTTCTGCGTATTGTCCGATGATGGCAATTTCCACAGGAGAAATCTCCATATGGTTGTACAGACCGGAAACGATTGTACCGATAATGGTCTCAAAAGCCGCAGAGGAGGACAGTCCGGCACCGATTAGGACGTCACTGGTGATATAAGCCTGAAAACCGCCAAGCTTGTATCCGCGCTCCTGCAATCCTGCAAGAACACCTTTGATAAGGGCAGTGGTGGTTCCCTCCTCAGAGGCACTGCGCGCAAGGGAGTCTAACGGAATGGTAATCAGACTGTATCCGTCTGAGATAACCCGGACCTCCGGCTCCGAAATTACGGAAACAATCGCAATCGCATCGTTGTTGATGGAAGAGGCAAGGACTTCGCCGTGCTGGTGGTCGGTGTGGTTGCCTCCGATTTCGCTTCGGCCGGGAGCGCTGTATATGGATACCTCTCCGGCACCGAAGGCATCTTCATAGGCCGAAACAGCGCGGATATAACGGTCTGTCTGATAGGCCAGTTTTGCTTTATCAATGTAAATGTCTGTCAGCAGAGCATCGTATTTATGCTCTGCAAATTCCTTTTTTAAAGTCTCTGTCTGTGTCATAGTGTATTCCTCCCGATAGTTAATACTCTTATAAAGTAAATATAGAATCATCAAAAAGGAAAGTCAACAAATTTTTAGTAAAAAGTAGTAAAAATTTTATTTGGAATAGACAAAGATAGGCAGGCATGGTAGAATGTACATGTTAGTAAAAGTTTACTATATGAGGTGGAAGCATGGCAACACTAAAGGATATTTCAAAACTGGCAGGGGTTTCGCAGTCCGCGGTTTCCCGGATTCTGAACAGGGATGCCAGTCTATCGGTTTCACAGGAGACAAGACAGCGCGTGTTGGAAGCGGCCGAGACACTTCATTATCACAAGTCCCGGGCGATGAATCGCGCAGCCTTCCGGATGGGTGTGGTACAGTGGTTTTCGGCAGAGCAGGAGATGCAGGACCATTATTATCTTATGGTCCGCAAAGGCATAGAGGATTTCTGCGTGAAAAATTCCATAGCCATTGCGCGGGCATTCCGCACGGATGCAGATTACATGGAAGCTTTAAAGGGAGTTGACGGGCTTGCCTGCATCGGAAAGTTCAGCGGGGAGGAAGTGCAACGGTTTATCGGGATATGTCCCAATATTGTTTTTTTGGATATGACCGTGCCGGATTATGAAATTACCACGCTGACGATGGATTTTAAGCAGGCGGTCGATACCGCACTGGCTTATCTGGACAGGCTGGGGCATAACCGCATTGCTTTTCTGGGAGGCAGGGAGTATATGTCAAACGGAGAGGCGGTAAGGGATGAAAGACAGAGGGCTTTTGTGTCTTATATGAAGAAACATAAGAAGGAGTATCAGCCATTTCTTAAGGAGGGCGATTATTCCACCGTCTCCGGTTACCATATGATGGAGGAGCTGCTTCGGGGAAAGACATTTCCGACGGCGGTATTTGCAGCCAGCGATGCCATTGCGCTGGGGGCGATGAAAGCCATTGAAGACCATGGACTGTCGGTGCCGGGAAATATATCCATTATAGGTTTTAATGATACGGAGATGGCGGCATACACATCTCCGGCGCTGACGACGATTCACGCGCCGGCTTATGATATGGGGCAGCATGGAGCCAATTTTTTGTATGTATCGTCCAATCTGAGCATAGAGACACCCCTTAAGGTGAAGATTCCGTGCTCTCTGGTGGAACGGGAATCCTGCGGTCCGAATATGGAGGGAGGAATGAAGTGTGAAAGAGAAGATTCTCATCGTGGATGATGAGCGGGAAATCTGTGATCTGGTGGAGCTTTATCTGAGTAACGAGGATTATGAGATATATAAATTTTACAACGGAGCGGATGCGAAAGCCTGTATTGAGGAGCGGGAGCTGGATCTGGCAATCCTGGATGTGATGCTTCCGGACATAGACGGAATGGAATTGTGCAGGTTCATAAGAGAATCCCACAATTACCCGATTATCATGCTGACGGCCAGAGTAGAGGACAGGGATAAGATACAGGGGCTGACTGTGGGAGCAGATGATTATATTACAAAACCGTTTAACCCGTTGGAGCTGAGTGCCCGCGTCAAAACCCAGCTTCGCCGTTATCATCAGTATAACAGACAGGCAAAGCATAAGCAGAAGACAGAGGAACAGCAGGAATACAATATACAGGGACTGCATATGGAAAAGGATACTTTTCAGTGTACCTGGAACGGCGAGCAGCTTGTGCTTACGCCGCTGGAATTCAGGATTCTCTGGCATCTCTGTGAGCACAGGGGACAGGTGGTGTCCTCGGAGGAACTCTACGAGGCAGTGTGGGGAGAAAAGTATTATGACAGTAACAATACCGTGATGGCGCATATTGCAAGAATACGGGAAAAGATGCATGAACAGGCAAAAAACCCCAAGCTGATACAGACCGTATGGGGAATGGGATATATGATTAAATAGGGGGCAATATGGAAAAAAGGCAAAGAGGGCAGATTATTAAGAGGCTGGTTATCGAATATTTTGCATCGCTGGTGGTGATGGCGGTGTGCTTTATCGCTCTGGTGTATGCTTTGAAAACCCTGTGCCAGTCGCATGTCTGGTACGGAAATGAGTTCTGGTATCCGCTTCTTCATAAGATTAAGGAAAATCTGACTTTATATATGGCAATTATCTGCCTGGCGGGAGGTCTGTTGGTGACGCTGGTATTTACCGTCCGAATCTGGCTGTATCTGCGTGAAGTGGTGCAGGTGTCCGAAAAAATGGCTCTTCATGCCGGGGAACCGGTACGGATGCGAGCACCGCTTAAGGAACTGCAGGATGAAATGAACAGTGTTCGGGAACAGATGCTGCGGAATGAGAGTCTTGCAAAGGAAGCGGAACAGAGAAAAAATGACTTGATTGTTTATCTGGCGCATGACTTGAAGACACCGCTTACCAGCGTAATCGGATATCTGACATTATTGCGGGATGAGCCGCAGATATCGCCGGAGCTGCGGGCAAAGTATACGGACATAGCGTATGACAAGGCGCAGAGACTGGAGCAGCTTATCAATGAATTCTTCGAGATTACACGGTTTAATCTGACCAATATGGAATTGAATCTGACCAGGGTGAGCCTGAGTCGTATGCTGGAGCAGACGGCAAGTGAATTTCTTCCGATTATGGAAGAAAAAAATCTCAGGTGGGAGCTTTCCATCGAAAAGGATATAGACATCGTCTGTGATCCGGACAAGCTGGAGCGCGTATTTGACAATCTGATACGCAATGCCATCTTTTACTGTTATGAAGACAGTGCGATTAAGCTGACTCTTTCGCGGGCGGAGGAATATGCATGGATTCGTGTGGAGAATTGCGGAAAAACCATTCCGAAAGAAAAGCTGGAGAGAATCTTTGAACAGTTTTACCGTCTGGATGAAGCGCGTTCTTCCGCCACCGGAGGCTCGGGGCTGGGACTTGCCATTGCAAAAGAGATTGTTGAATTGCACGGAGGGCATATTGAGGCAGAGAGCGAGGAGGAGGCCATCCGCTTTTTCGTGTGGCTGCCCTTAAGAAATTTGTAAGAAAATACAAAGAGAAAACGAAAACATTCGCCGCCGGATTCTGATAAGGTGTAATCAGTGAATGAGAACACAGGAATGAGGAGGAAATCAGAATGCAGGTTCAGAGTGGAGAAATACAGTTGACGGCGGTGAACGGACAGAGGACAAGTATACGGGAGAAGAGAAGACGGCAGAGGCGGAGAAGGAGAAATATAGCAATTGTAAAGCTTACGGTACTGGCAGTGCTTGCAGTCTGTGCAGTCCGGCTCCTTTGGCATGTGGGAGCCATGAATCTCGGAGATATGAGATGGGAAGATTATCGTGCAGACGGCTATGTGAAGGAAGAGGATGCACATCTGGAGGAACCGGTTAAGAGAGACGAATCGGACATTGAAAAAAAGATTCGGAAACTTGCCAAAAAAGACAGTGCTTATCAGGCAATCTATGACAATTATGATGCATATCCGGAAGAACTTCTTGGTATGCTTTGCAATAATCCGGATATGTTGTCCTTTGTACAGGGATACCCGGATGCAAAGCCGGAGGCCACAGGCGGTTTTGAAAAAGAGGAACTTTCAGCGGCGTTCCCGCTTCTGATTCAGTGGGATAAACGCTGGGGGTATGCACCGTATGGCGGCAGTGATATTGCCATATCCGGCTGTGCGCCGACCTGTCTGTCCATGGTTACACTGGCACTGACAGGAAATCAGGAGGCAACCCCGGATAAGGTGGCTGCTTATGCGGAGGAAGCAGGATATTATCTGGAAGGAACCGGGACGGCATGGAGTCTGATGACGGAAGGTTGTACGCATTTTGGAGTCTGCGGGACGGAAATCAGTCTGGATGAATCCGTTATCCGTCAGCATCTTCAGAATGGCGAGCCGATAATCTGCAGTGTGGGACCGGGAGATTTTACCACTCAGGGACATTTTATCGTTCTGGTGGGCGAGGAGGATGGCAGACTGGTCATTCATGATCCAAACAGCAAGGAGCGCTCAAAGGTACTGTGGTCCTATGATACGGTTCTTCCGCAGATTAAAAATCTGTGGGCATTTACAAAGTAGGAAGAGAATTTTTCAGGCATAATGCACCCCAGCCCGTTTGCGGGTTGGGGTAATTTTGTGCAAAGGGAAGCCGTTTTGCGCCGCGGATGAGATAGGCTTTCAGCTTTTCCCCGTAGAGAAAAGAATCCCTTTTCTCCACAATGCCCCATTGCATCAGGAGTGCACAACTTCCGCTGACGAAGGGAGTGGCCATGGAGGTACCGCTTCGCGTCTCATATCCGCCGCCTGCGGCACAGCTTGTAATGTCCACACCCGGGGCAACAAGATCCGGTTTGACCTGATTGGTATTCCAGGTAAAGCCGCGGCCGGAAAAAGAGGCGGGGGTGTTGGTGTATGCATCATAGGCGCCTACGGTAATCACTTTGGCAGCAGTGGAGGGAATGGTCAGAGTGATTTCAGGCGTAGGAGTCAGAAATTGTGTGTTGCTTCCGCGCAGGGCAAAGGCCGGCATCCACAGGTCATAGATGCCATCCGTAACCGTCTGGGCGGTCAGAGTCAGCGTCCAGATACCGGCATTGATATAGGTGTTCCGGGGCAGAAAATCCAGATAGATTTCCTGATAGATGCTGTAAGGAGACGGTGTGCCGGTGTAGACAAAAAGATTTGTGTTTTCCATCTGAAAGCGGTAGCTTCCCGGTTCTTCCGGAAGAATAAACGGAGTGTCGCCGGAAGGAGAGAGAAGCTGAAAGCGTACTTCGTCCCAGTAATTTTTCCAGATCTGGATGGAGAGGGAGGGCTCGTAATCGCCGATGGAAAATTCCAGTTTTCGGGTTTCGGCAGGTGCAAGATGTCCGCCGGCATGCCCGCCGTTGTCCCCTTCATTGCCGCTTCCCACAACGATTGCAGTCTGTCCCAGACCGGAGACAAAATCCAGGTAAGTTTCCAAAAGAGAGGAGCCGCTGTGGGAGCCGTAAGTGTTGCCGAAACTCAGATTGATGGAGAGAGGAAGATTTTCGGCAGCGGCAAAACGGATGCTGAAATCCACAGCCTGCATAAGCTGGGTGGTACTGGGAAAACCATAAGGCTCGGGGGCGGCAAGCTTTATGATAAGCAGGGATGCTTCCCAGGCAACGCCGCGAAAGCGTCCCAAAGAGGCGCGGCCGTTTCCGGCAGCAATGCCTGCAACATGTGTGCCATGTCCGCTGGAATCAATGCTTGAACACTGTTCATAACGCTCTGTGGCAGAGTCTGCATGGATGGCGGCATTGATTCTTTCTTCTTCGAAAAGAGTGCCGAGACGGTAACCGGCAGGCGGAAAAAGCCCTGCGGAAGGATTCGCAGGAATACTCTGATCCCACAGTGCCAGAATGCGGGTATTGCCGTTTTCATCTATAAAATCCGGATGCATATAGTCGATTCCGGAGTCAATGACAGAGATCAGGACACCTTTTCCGGTCAGGGGAGAAGCGGTGTTTTCCTGAAGCGGGGTAATACAGGAGCTTCGTTTTCCGGCGAGAACTTCATAGACAAGGCGTCTGGGACGCTCGATATAGATGACGGAGGGGGAAGCGGCAACCTCTGCGATAGCTGATTTCGGCAGCCGGAAAATGGCATAGTTTCCAAGGAGGAAGGTAATGGCATAGTTTGGGAAGGAGAGGGTAAGAAGCTCAGGGGTTCCGCTGTACAGGACGATAATCTCCCAGAGGGCACCGGACTGCCCGGACTCAGGCGGAGTCTGTTCCAGGGCTGCCCGCAGGGAAGGTTCTATTTTCTGGTTTATTGTATTTATTGGCATGCTTTCCATAATTTCCCCTAAATTATTCATAGCCACCACAGGCCACAGACCAGTTGCGCAATGCGCACCTGCCGCAGCTTTGCTGCTTTTGTCTGAGGCTATGTGGAGGGTGAATTTTATTCACCCTCCAAGTGAAATCACAAATTCGGCTTACAAGCAAGCTTGACGCCAGAATTACGGATTTCACTTGTTTTCTATGAATAATTCATGTTTTGTTGTATTTTGATAGATACAACGCTAGCTTTTTCTTGAAAATATATGTACAATAGGTACGACTTATGAGATCGAAATAATATTAAAAGGAGAGAATATGTACGCTGACGAGAATGTAATCAAAATTAAGCATGCGGTACTGCGCGAAGTGGCAAAATTGGCTTTTGAGGGAACTCTGGATTCAGAGAGGGATCATATTGCGGTGCATCTGATTCCGGGACCGACACCACAGTTCCGTTGTTGTATCTATAAGGAGCGAGAGATTATCCGCCAACGTGTCCGTCTTGCAGAGGGAAAGGCTCCGGGACCGGATGATAACGGCAATATTATCCAGGTAATCAGCGCAGCCTGTGAGGACTGTCCGATTTCCAGTTACACGGTAACGGAGAACTGCCAGAACTGTATGGGTAAGGCATGTATCAATGCATGTAAGTTTGGAGCAATTGAGGCAGGACGTCACCGTTCCCACATTGATCCGCAGAAATGTAAGGAGTGCGGTAAGTGTGCAGCGGCATGTCCGTATAATGCAATTGCACATCTGAAGAGACCATGTAAGTTTGCCTGTCCGGTCAATGCGATTACATATAATGAATATGGAATTTCCGTGATTGATGATTCCAAGTGTATCCGTTGCGGTAAGTGTATCCACAGTTGTCCGTTTGGTGCAATCGGTTCCAAGACATTTATGGTGGATGTCATCAATGCCCTGAAGTCGGATAAGAAAGTGTATGTGATGGCAGCTCCGGCCACAGAGGGACAGTTTGGTCCGAACATTACCATGGGAAGCTGGAAGAAAGCAATGCAGGAGGTTGGCTTTAACGGATTTGTTGAGGTTGGCTTAGGTGGAGACATGACAGCGGCTTCCGAGGCTGAAGAGTGGGTAGAAGCATATAAGGCAGGAGAGAAGAAAGTGACTTCCTGCTGTCCGGGCTTTGTCAATATGGTACGCCTTCATTTCCCGGAGATGGCAGACAAGATTTCCACAACAGTATCTCCGATGTGCGCGGTATCCCGTCTGATTAAGGCAAAGGAGCCGGATGCAATCACGGTATTTGTGGGTCCGTGTGTGGCTAAGAAGTCCGAGGTTGTGGATCAGCAGATCGAGGGTAATGCCGATTATGTACTGACCTACAGTGAGATGCGCGCCATCATGAGTGCCAAAGGTGTGGAGCTTGAGCCGGGCGATACTTCCTATCAGGAATCTTCTGTTTACGGTAAGCGTTTTGCAAACTCCGGCGGAGTTACCGAAGCAGTTGTGGAGAGCATGAAAGAGATGGAAGCAGGCATAGAGCCTAAGGTATGCAAGGCAAACGGCGCTGCAGAATGTCGTAAGTTCCTGATGCTCATGAAAGCCGGAAAACTTCCGGATGATTTCATCGAGGGTATGGCATGTGAAGGCGGATGTGTCGGAGGACCGAGTTCCTTCAACGATATGCTTGCCACCAAGAAATCCAGAGACGAACTTCTGGATAAAGCGGATGACCGCAAGATATTGGAAAATCTTAAGAATTATCATATGGAATCATTCTCGATGCACAGAGAGTAGCTATAAGGAAGCCCCTTCAGACATAGTCTGGAGGGGCTTTTTTATCCGGGTTTAAGATTGTCTTAAGGTAAATTAAGAGAATATGAATAGTAAGGAAAGTTTTTTTGTGGTATCGTATAGGGGTAAATAAGAGAGATAAAGGGACATGGGCGGTCGGAAGAGACCGGTCAGATTCAGAGAGTGGAGGAAAGTTATGTTAGAGGTAACACATGTAACAAAAAAGTATCGTAAGGTGGTTGCAAACAATGATATAACCTTTCAGATTCCGGACGGAGAAATCGGAATTCTGTTGGGACCGAACGGTGCCGGAAAAAGTACAATTATCAAGTGTATTATGGGATTTTTAAAATATCAGGGCCAGATTCGTGTGGATGGATTGGACAATAAATCTCTGGATGCCAAGAAAATCATGGGTTATGTGCCGGAGATTCCATCTCTTTATCCGAATCTGACGGTAGATGAGCATCTGGAGTTTATTGCAAGGGCATATAAGCTCAAGGATTATAAAGAATATAAGGAAAATCTTTTGGAACGTTTTGAACTGGCAGATAAAAGAAAAAAATTTGGAGATGAGCTGTCTAAAGGAATGCAGCAGAAGCTGAGTATCTGTTGTGGGCTGCTTCCGAAGCCGAAGCTGATCTTATTTGATGAGCCGATGATCGGTCTGGATCCGCATGCGATTAAGGAATTAAAGAACGTGTTTGAAGAGCTTCGGAGTCAGGGATGCAGTATTCTTGTCAGCACGCATATGATTGACAGTATCGAAGGACTCTGGGATACCACTTATATTATGAAACAGGGCGTGGTGGCTGCCGTGGTGAACAGACAGGATACCAACGGACAGGGCAAGAGTCTTGAGGATATTTTCTTTGAGATTACAGAGGGTGACCGGCAGGATGAGGCGGCACCGGAGAGCGAGGTGTAAGCCATGAGATTATGGGGATATTATGCCTGGCATACATTTATCAATACGATTAAGAAATTGTTTACCAGTACAGCTCTGATTATCATTCTTGCGATATTCGGATTCGGTGTGATCGGAGGTCTGACTGCGGTTGTGGTTGAGCATGCGGTAGATACCAAAAATGCAACGGAGATAGAGACTCAGACGCAGGAAGCGTCAGAGGATGAAGAAGAGGACGAAAAGGAAGAAAAGATGTCACCCGAAGAGGTGAAGCAGGTCAAGGTGCTGGTGGAAGCTGCTTTGGGATTGGGCTTTCTGGTGATTCTTCTCTGGGGATTGTATTCCGGCACCAAGAAGGGAACAGAGATATTCTCCATGGCCGATGTCAATTTCCTTTTTACTGCGCCGTATAAGCCGCAGTCGGTATTGATGTTCAGACTGAGTTTTCAGCTTGCGGCTACTGTGTTCGGATCCATTTATCTGGTTTTCCAGATTCCGAATCTGATGATTAATATGGGACTCGGCATAGGGGCTGTCATTGCCATATTTGTGGGCTGGATCATGCTTTTTGTATTCCAGCGTCTTATGATGGTACTTTCCTATACCGTTTTTACGACTCATGAGAACCTGAAAAAATATGTTGTGCCGGGAATTCTGGCGGTCAGTGTAGTGATTCTTGCAGCGCTTGCAGGGGTATATCTGTCCGGAGGAAGAGACTGGTTTGGAACGGTACAGACAACTTTTGGAAGTGAATGGATGCGGTATGTGCCGATTGTGGGATGGTTTAAGGGAATGATTATGTCGGCAGTGAATGCACAGATCCTTCCGTTCTTAATCTATCTGGGACTGCTCATTGTCAGCATTGGAATAATTGTATTTATCATCTGGCATGTGAAGGCAGATTTCTATGAAGATGCCCTCAGTGCAGCGGGACAGATGCAGGCGGTACAGACGGCAGCACAGGAAGGCAGAAGCGTTCGTGTCAAGGAGCGCTCCAAGAAAATCAGCCGGAGCGGAAGCTTTGGAGGATCGGGAGCAAGTGCCTTTTTTACCAAAGAGGTATATTGCAGGAGACGTATGGCAAAGTTGGGATTTCTGACTAATACGATGCTCTTTTATCTGGCAGTAGCGGTACTTTGCTCTCTGTTTATGATAAAAGTAATGAATACGCAGAATTTTGTTATATTGGGTATTATCCTTCTGGCAATTATGTTTTTCCGCAATTTCGGTAATCCGATTGCACAGGAAACTGCAATGAACTGGCTGTTTCTGGTTCCGGACGATCCATACAAAAAGGTGTTCTATGCAATGATGGCAGGTTCGTACAGTTGTCTCATTGATTTGATTCCGGGATTGTTTGCGGGAATGATTATTCTGGAGGAGAAACCATGGATTGTACTGTTATGGCTTTTGACACTTGTGGTAACAGATTTTATGCTGGCAGCGGTCGGCGTATTCCTGGATGCGCTTTTTTCATCAGGAGTCACGGATGTCGTGAAAGCGATGCTTCAGATGCTGCTTCGTTTTCTGGTGCTTCCGGTGCTTGCGATTGTGATGGCGGTTGGATATATGTTTGGAGGACAGGTGCTTGCACTTGTGCTGACCATGGCATGCTCTATCCTGATTGGTGGATTGATTTTCCTGGTTTATCCGAGCATGCTTCATAGTGGAAGGAAATAGAGAATATGGAAGAGAAAAGATTATATAAGTCAAATAAAAATAGAATGCTTGATGGAGTCTGTGGAGGACTGGCCGAATATTTCGGTCTGGATCCTTCGCTGGTTCGTTTGGGCTGGGTTGTCTTCTGCCTTCTGGGAGGCAGTGGAATCATAGCTTATGTGGTTGCCATGATTATTATTCCACGGAATCCGGTATATTAGAAAGAAGGGATTTGAGAATGAAAAAACATAAATTGTTGATGATTATGTTGCTGTGTCTTCTCATGATGGGATGCAGCAACGAATTTGCCCAGCGGGAGTATGATTCCGATCAGAAAATTGCACAAACCGCTGACCGATACGCAGAATCGAACTCTACGTTGAATAAGGATAAAGATGGATTCTCATTTGCTGCATCTGAATTTGACGGTCGGGAGACTCTGTGGAAAGATACAGTGAAAGAAAAGCAGGACATTACAATGGAAATCTCATTTTCTGTCTCCGGAGGCAAGGCGAAGGTTGTACACATTGATGAGGATGGAAATGTTACAACAATTCTTGAGTGCACGTCGGAGACTGTTGCGGATGGAGTTGTCACGAAGGAGGTTTCTTTATCCGAGGGAAAAAACAGATTAAAGATTGTTGGATATGATTGCCGGGATATCGATTTGGAGGTATCCCTTTCGGGAAACGAAGAGTGATGATGAAGAACATAAATAAACTGATAAAAATAGTGCTTTTTGGTCTGATCATTTTATCGGTACTTATTTTTCTTGGAATTACCATTGCACACGGAATCGTTTTTTCCAGAGCAGATTATGATGAGTATGATTCTGAACACTACCTTGTGTATGATGACATTGATCAGAACAAATATCCGCGCGAGCAGATTGTTGTGAAGTCAGGAGAGAATGATATCTCGGCATTTTTATATGAAAATGATAATGCAAAGGGATTCATTGTAGTGGCACCGGGGCACAGGGATGCAAATGATATTAAATTATATGAGATCAGAGATTTTGTTGATGCTGGGTATTCCGTCGTATGTCTGGACTACACAGGTTGTTATACAAGTGAGGGCAATAGTATGAAAGGCTATAGCCAATGTGTCTATGATCTGGATGCACTTCTTGATTTTATGGAATCCGATAAAAGATTTGAAGATATGCCGATTTATCTGTTTGGGCATAGTATGGGTGCTTATGCGGTATGTGCAGAGCTTCAGTTTGAACACAATATATCTAAGGTTGTGGCAGCGTCCGGTTTCGATACGCCGGAAGAACAATGGCAGTATTCAATAGAAAGATATACAGGGGCAGTTTATCCGGTAGTTAAACCGTTTAATTCGTTGTTTATTTATTTGAAATATGGAGATGACAGGGATTTATCTGCTGTCGATGGTATCAATTCCGTATCCATACCGGTTCTTGTAATAAGCGCGGAGGATGATACATTTTATGGTGGTCATAGTCCGATTTACGATAAAATGGATGAGATAACCAACTCAAATTGTGAGTTTGTGCTTATGGATAAGAAGAACCATAATGGACATTATGATTATTTCCTGACGGATGCGGCACTGGAATATCAAAAAAGCGAACCTAAAGCAGATGTGGATAAAGAACTGTATATGGAGCACGATGAAGAAGTTATGAATAGGATAATAGATTTTTATGATCATTAAAACTTTTTCAACCGAAAGTAGAAATAATGCTACCGCAGGTTGGGTGTAAAGCAGTTTGGGCTGTGATATTCTTTATTCAGGAGGTGGATTGTATGATATTTTCAGAAAAATTGCAGTTATTGAGAAAGAATAAAGGATATACACAGGAGGAGCTTGCCGAGAAAACAGGTGTATCGAGGCAGGCCATTGCAAAATGGGAATCCGGTCAGTCTTATCCGGATATTGCGAATCTGATTCAGATTAGCAATCTGATGAATGTTACGGTTGATTATCTGGTCAGGGATCAGGAATGCAGTATGAAACCGGTATCAACCCATTCCAGAGATGTGGATGAAATCATACGGTTTCGGTTAAAGGCAAATGTAAATACCTATGCGGCTTTTATGAATCAAACGGATTCAACAAGATATGATTCCCATGATTTCCGGTTTGAAGAAGGGGCTTTTGCCTATCACGACACCTATGTGGGTGGAGAACAGTTTGCCGGGGAAGAGGCTGTTTGGAAGAATGGAACGGCGGTATATGCCATGAATTATCTCGGAAGAGTACTGGGAGATAATTTCAGCGGAAATTTCCTGAAAGAAGCGCTTCGGGCGGCAACGGAGAACTGTCCTTGCAGAGGACCGGAGTTTTATCAGGCCGGCGAGTATATTTATAAAAGCAAAGTGTCGGGAGATTTTACATGGTTTCAAGGATATGAGGAAATCTATTGCAATGAGGAAAAGGTGTATGAGTGTTATTTTCATGGAGGACTGATTCGATAAATGACAAGGAGGAAGTCAAATGTTACTTATGATAGTAGATATAGCGAGTGCGCTGGTGGTGCCGGTTCTGCTCGTGTGTTTTTTGATGAAGTACTGGAAGGTAAAGGAGACCAAAAAGAAGGTTCTGCTTATATTGCTGACCATGTATCTGTGTGAGATGTTTAATATTGTGGGAATTCCGGCAGTGCGATATTTTGTGTGGAATCCTTCGGTGAATCTGATTCCTTTTTCGGATTTCGGCGTAGCCGGATTTATTTTTCAGGTATCGATGAATGCGGTGATGCTGATTCCGATGGGCTTCTTGCTTCCGATGATCTGGGATACTTTTAAATCCGCAAAAGTGACGGTATTAACGGGCTTTTTGACATCATTGCTTATCGAAGTTATTCAGTTGTTTTCATTTCGGGCAACGGATATTGATGACCTGATTATGAATACGCTTGGTTGCGGAATCGGATATTTGCTGATATGGCTGTTTTCACATAAAAAATGGAATTCTCCGACGGAGATTCGGGAAAAACGCGGAAGCGATATGAAACAGTTTATTACGGTATTTGCAATCCCGCTTTTGACAATCATTTTCGTCAGAAGCCTTATTTCTTCCTTTGTATATAAGATTCTTATGAAGGTGGGAATTATTTACTAGAACAGGAGAAAACCATATGTTTGAGAGAATAAAAATTAAGAGATTAAATCATCATGTTTATCTGATGGATGAAGTGATTGCCTGCATGCAGGAGATACTTGAGACAAAAGGGGAGGGCGACGCAGACTATACATGGTTTGACGGCGTGGATAAGGTGCATACCTTGAAAAGCGGGAATATGTCCGTTTGTTATCCGAAGGAATTATTTGAAAAGGATTAAGGATAGATAATTTTACACAATTCTTACACTTCTCATCAAACAGAATTTACCGGAACCGCTTATTCTGAAATTAACTTGCAGAATGAGCGGGGAGAGCATATGGCAGATAATTTTTCAGCGATAAAAAAGCAATTGAATACCATCGTGGAGGAGAAAAAAATCTATCCTCTGTATCAGCCGATTGTGTCCTTACAAAGCGGAAGTATTCTGGGATATGAGGCATCTTCCGGAATAGGCCTGGAGAATTGCCTTTTTACCGTGGAGGAAATGTTCGCATATGCTGCACAGTTTCATTGCCTGGAAGAACTGGAAAGCATTTGCCGGAAAAAGGCTTTAAAGCAGGTCAAAAACAGTCTGAACAAAAAGAAACTATTTCTGAAAGGGGAGCAGTTTCAGAAAAAGATGACGCTGGATTGGCTGAAGCGTTATGATATATCACCGGCTGATATCGTGTTTGAGATATCGGAGCAAAGTGACATTGAGGAAATGGAAACTTTTCGGACTGCGGTAAAACAGTATGAGATGCAGAAGTATCAGGTTGCATTGAACAATTTTGGAAAAGGGCATACCGGTTTTAACCGCATCTTCTTTTTTCAGCCAAAGTATGTGAAGCTGGATATCAGTCTGGTTCGGAATATTGACAGGGACTCGGTGAAAAGTTCGCTGGTGGAAGGGATTGTGGAATTCTGTCACAGGGAAAATGCCTTTGTGATAGCGGAGGGGATTGAGACTGAGGAAGAGTTGAGAAAGCTGATTGGTCTGGGTGTGGATTATGGGCAGGGCTTTTATCTGGCAATGCCTGCCAAAAAGCTGCAGAAGCTTCAGCCGGACATCAAAAACCGAATCTGTGAGATTTGTCAATCCGGCATTAAACAGGAGAACACCAAGACCTTTTTCGGGAATGTCGGTGCCATCTGTCAGAAGGCCGGAACGGCAGACTGTGATACCAGGGCGGTCACGGTATTTGAATATATGCAGAAAAATCCGGAGGTTACCGAAATCTGTGTCGTTGGCGAAAAGGGGAAGGTTTACGGGCTTCTGACCAAAAAGCGTATGGACGAATGCTTCAGCGGTCGGTTTGGTTATTCCCTGTACAGTAAGAATTCCGTCGTGGAAATATTAGACAAGACTTTTCTGGAAGTGGACAGAAGAATGCCGATTGAGATGGTTGCACGTCTGGCAATGATTCGTCCGAAGAAGATGCTTTATGATGCCATTGTGGTAACGGACAACGGAAAGTATGTGGGGATTGTTACCGTGAAGGATATTCTGGAAGCCTCCGTTTCGATTCAGGTGGAGCGGGCAATGGATACGAATCCGCTTACGCATCTGCCCGGAAACATACAGATTCAGAACCGCATTTCCGAGAATATTTTTACGCAGCGCCGTTTTTCCATTATGTATCTCGACCTGGATAATTTCAAAGCCTATAACGATCTGTACGGGTTTGAAAATGGAGATCTGATGCTTCGCGCCATGGCAAAATGCATTGAAGAAGCATGTCAGAACGGGGAGTTTATCGGGCATATAGGCGGAGATGATTTTGTTGTCATATCCAATGATTACGGGCTGGAAGAAGTGTTTCAAAGACTGATTGATCAGTTTCAGCTTTGTTTAAAAGAATTGTACACACCGGAGGATTATGCAAAGAAGGAAATCTGCTCGAAAAACCGGCATGGAGAGAAGGAAATTTTTCCGCTGGCATCCATATCCGGTGCGCTTTTTACCAATGAAAAAGAGAAGGTGACAAGCATGAACGATTTTTCTTATAAGATTGCCCTGACAAAGAAAGCAAGTAAGGCGCATATAGGAAATCATCTGGAAAAGTACGGCGAGACGGAGTGAGGCTTTACGATAACTTTACTTCTGTTTTACGGGAACATGATAGTTGAAAATATCGGTAGAAGGTATAGTAGATATATATAAAATACCGATTGGAGAAAAAGTCATGAGTGAACAGAGTATGTATATGAACCGTGAGTTGTCATGGTTAAAGTTCAATGAAAGAGTTTTGGAAGAGGCGGAGAGTGAGAAGGTGCCTCTTTGTGAACGTCTGTCCTTTGTTTCGATTTATCAGAGCAATCTGGACGAGTTCTTTATGGTCAGGGTTGGTTCGTTAATTGATCAGATGAATCTTTCCAAAGATATCCGCGAAAACAAGACAAACATGACACCGAAGGAACAGATAAAAAAGATTTTGGAGCAGGTATCCCGTTTGAATTACAGGAAAGATGCGATTTATGAGAAGCTCTTGGGCATGCTGGAGGAATATGAGATTAAAATTGTAGATTTCAGCAAAATCGGGAAGAAAGAGAACGAGCATCTGGAACAGTATTTTAAGACGGAAATAGCACCGCTTATTTCACAGACAATTGTAGGCAAATGGCAGCCGTTTCCATTCTTAAAAAATAAAGAGATTTATGCGGTAGGTGTGCTAGAGAGAAAGAACGGAAAGGAAAAACTGGGTATTGTTCCATGTAATGCAGGCGTATTTCCAAGGTTGATTCATGTTCCGGGCAGCCCGGATACCTATGTCCTTGCCGAGGAATTTATTCTGCATTATATGCCGGAAGTGTTCCCGGGATATACCGTAAAAGCAAAGTCCCTGATTCGTGTAACCAGAAACGCGGACATTGATGCGGATGCACTTTATGACGAGGATCTGGATTATCGGGATTTTATGGTCGAACTGATCAAAAAGAGAAAGCGGCTGGCACCGGTAAGACTGGAATTGTCGCGGGAACTGGACGGAAATATTGTAGATACGTTATGTGAATATCTGGACGTAAAAAGGGAGTATGTCTTCCGCAACAATACCCCTTTGGATTTGTCATTTTTGTTTCAGATTCAGGATCGGTTGAGAAATGTTCCAGAGTTATTTTATGGGAAGCGGGTTCCGCAATATTCTGCACAGTTTTGTAAAGATAAGCCAATTTTGGATCAGATTCAGGAAAAAGATAAGCTTTTGGCATATCCGTTCGACAGTATAAAGCCGTTTTTGCAGATGTTAAACGAGGCTGCGGTCGATCCGGAGGTGGTGTCCGTTAAAATGACGCTTTACCGTGTGGCGAGACAGAGCAAAGTGGTGGAAGCGCTGATTGAAGCCGCGGAGAACGGAAAGGAAGTGCTTGTTCTGGTAGAACTGAAGGCGCGGTTTGATGAGGAAAACAATATTGAATGGTCCCGAAGGCTGGAGGATGCAGGCTGCCATGTTATCTACGGACTGGATGGGTATAAGGTTCATTCCAAGCTTTGCCTGATTACCAAAAAGAAAAAGGGAAAGCTACAATATATTGTTCAGGTTGGAACCGGTAATTATAATGAAAAGACAGCGAGATTGTATACGGATTTGTCGCTGATGACTTCCAATGCGGAACTCGGAAAAGAAGCTTCGGCGGTATTTGCAGCACTGGCTATGGGTGAGACCGTAAAACAGACCAAACACCTTCTGGTAGCACCGAATTGTCTGCAGAATAAGGTGCTGGAGATGATTGATGATGAAATCGAATGTGCAAAAAACGGGCAGGACGCATACATAGGGGTAAAAATTAATTCCCTGACGGACAAGAAGATTATCGATCGGTTGATTCTTGCTTCGAAAGCGGGAGTCAGGATTGATTTGATTGTCAGAGGAATCTGCTGTCTGGTTCCGGGTGTGAAGGGAGAAACGGAAAATATTCGTGTTGTCAGCATTGTGGGACGTTATCTGGAACATTCCCGCATTTATATTTTCGGAAGCGGAGAACGGGAGAAAGTGTACATCGCATCGGCAGATTTTATGACCAGAAACACCTTGCGACGTGTGGAGGTTGCAGTTCCGATTTACGATCCGGAATTGAAGACACAGTTGGAAGAAATGTTTATCACCATGCTGAGCGATAACCAACAGGCCCGGGAAATGCAGAATGACGGAAATTATGTAAGAGTACAAGCCGGGGACACACCTCTTAATTCGCAGGAGTACTTTTTTGAGCAGGCCTGTATGGAAAAAACGGAAGAGTAGATGAAGAGCAGTCATGCACTTTTGTGTATGGCTGTTTTTGTTTAATATTCCGTTAATGTTAATCAATTTTTCCTGTAAGATTTTTAGAATATGATAGTTTTTGAAAATTTACAAAGGGAGAGTTGATGTTATGAAGAAAATAGTTGCAGGGCTTGTTGCGGTTTTACTGATGGTTATGATAATGCCGAAAAATGTGTATGCGTCGGAGAGGATGACGCCTTCGGGAATATCTTATAAAGATATTGGCGCAAAAATAGATGCTTACACGAAAGAATATGAAGCGGGATTGGTTTCCGTGGGCACTTGTGTTTTTGATGAAACGGGGATTATCTGTGAAGGCTACTATGGATATTCGGATCTGGAAGATGAAGTCCCTGCGGATAAGGATACGGTATATGAGTGGGGAAGCACCTCGAAGCTTCTGGTGTGGGTATCCGTTATGCAGTTAAAGGAACAGGGAAAACTGGATTTTGAAACAGATATCCGGGAATATCTTCCGGAGGGGTTTCTTACAAAGCTTCAGTATGAGGATGAAACCATTACCATGTTGAACCTGATGAATCATAATGCTGGATTTCAGGAATCTATGTATGAAAATCAACTGGCAGCAGAGGATGAGCTTTATGGCAGTCTTGAGGAGGCGGTAAAGGCATGTGAATGTTATCAGGCTTATCATGTGGGCGAGCATACGGCATACTCCAACTGGGGAACAGCACTGGCAGCGTTAATTGTTGAACGTGTCAGCGGAATGTCTTATGTGGATTATGTCCGGCAGAATATTTTTAAACCGTTGGGAATGGAACATACCTCTGTCGGCATGCACATGGAAGATAATGACTGGGTTAGAAAGCAAAGGGAAGAACTGAAGTGCTATTTAAGATATGAGCAGGAAGAATATAACGAGAATTATGGGGTGTGTCATTCCTGGGTACAGCTATATCCGGCCGGTTCTGCGATCGGAACCACCAAGGATCTGGCAAAATTTGCCCAGGGTTTTGTGGCAGAGGATTGTCCGTTTTTCGAGTGTGACGAAACAAGAGATGAAATGTTTGACGCATCTTCTTTTTATGGAGACAGTAATATTGCAAAAAACTGTCACGGGTTGTGGACGGAGCAGTTTCAGGTTCAGACTTTGGGGCATGGCGGCAATACAGGGGGCTGTACCGCCAATTTGCAGTTGGATCCAAAGAGCGGATTGGGAATTGTCGTATTGACAAACGAACCTGGAGAAACGATGTTTTGCACGGGACTTGTGAGTTTGTTGTTTGGAAATGTAACGGACAGTGAACTGGTGAAAAACAATCCTGTTACAGAACAAATGGATATCAGTGGTACTTATGTGCCGGCAAGAACGATTGCAAGAGGGTTCGGGAGCGCCTCACGTTATGCAGGCGGAAGCTTTTTTTTGACAGAGTCAGAGATTCCGGATGTCTTTGATATGCCTCTTACAGGCGGAATACAGATGAAGCATATTGGAAATCGCATGTGGCTTCAAACCTCGGAAAGCGGTATGAGTATGTTTTTGTATGAAAGTGCCGATACGGATGGAAATCTGCAGTTTGAAATGATGAGTACGGATTATGTGCAGAACAACGGGAGCATTTGCGGAACCGTAGCATATTATGCATTTGTGTTGTTCGGGGTTATCTGCATCGTTGTTTTCGTGATAAAAGGATTGCTTTTTTTGATTCGGAAAATACGAAAAAGAGGACGGACGGTGACAACGGATAAAAGGATTACATTGCAGCAGGCAATACAGGCGGTGTCCGGAGTGATATTGTTTTGCCTGATATCTGTAATTGGACCGAAAGGATATACATTTGCAGTTTTTTCCTGTATTATGGCAGTAGTACTTGCAGCGATAAGTTTCCTGAACGGGATATTTCTTCTTTGGGATAAGGAAAGAGCTAAGTTAAAACAATATGTCTGGGCGGTTTTCGGCTTCGGATATACGGCGGTTATTGTATGGTTTCAGTTATACGATTTTGTACATATCTGATTAAAAACGGACAGGAAAAGAGGGGAACCTATGGCGAATATATTGATTGCGGATGATGAAAAGGAAATTGTTCGGTTGAATGAGCGAAATATGCTGTATTCCTGCATCGCCCACGATTTGAAAACACCGATGACATTATTTACAGCAAGAGCTGTTATATGAATGAATTGCTGGACACCATGTTTACCTATGCAAAGCTTAATACAGACGATTTTGAATTAACCCTCAGAGAGATGGATGTATGTCCGCTGGTGCGTGAACTGGTGGCGTTTCATTATGATGAATTTGAGAAGAGGGATATGAATTTAAAGATTGATATCCCGGAAAAAAGCATTGTATGCAACATAGATGAAAAAGAGATAAAGCGTACCGTCAGTAATCTGTTGATCAATGCCTGTAAACATAATGAAAATGGCGCGCAGATCCTGGTGCGGGTTTCAAAGCAGGAGGATGTGGTTCGTATCATGGTTGCAGATAATGGCAGAGAGATTACAGGGGAAGAGAGACGTACCATATTTGAGCCGTTTTCCAAGGGAGATGTTGCGCGCACCGGTGGAAACGGAACGGGTTTGGGACTGGCCATCGCCAATCTGATTGTGAAAAAACATGGGGGAAAATTGTATGTTGATGATAGGGTGGAGGGATGGACAAAAGGATTTGTGGTTGAATTGTTGAAAGGGTGAGGGACTTTCTGCTTGCAGATTTAACAATAAGATTGTATAGTGATTTTGAATAAAAATGGTAAATATGTCAAAAAATTCAAAGAGAGAAAAGATTTTATGTTTGGTGTTTTTAATGTGATCCCAACTGGGTTTTTTAATAATCTGGCAAGCGGAAGCAATCAAAGAATCTATGCAGATTGTATTCAGCTGATTTATAAAGAGTATGAAAGGGAAATCAGTTATCGTATTCCCAGAAACAGAATCAGAGATACACTGGCTATCTACTTTCTGGAAAACCATGTGGAATTGTCGAATGATGAGTATAGTGGAGACAGAACAGCCAATGATATGGCGGGAGCTGTGATAAGAAAATTTTTATCAAAAGAAATTGGGTGGTTAGATGAGGAGATTGATGATACCACTTATGAAAAACAGATTGTAATGACGGAAAATGGGATTGCTCTTGCGGAATTTTTAAATAAATTAGAGAAACCGGAGCAGGAGGAATTTTCCAGCTATATTTACAATATTTACAATACGTTAAATAATGCTGAACAATGGAAAGAAAATCCATATGTGAATGGAATTAAGAATATTAACAAAAATGCGAGGGATTTATCGAAAGCATTAAAAAAGCTGTCCACATTTATTCGTAAGATTATCGAAAAAATGGTTCAGGAAACTACTTTGGAAAGTCTGACTGAAAATATCCTGGAATACTGTGAAGGAAATTTTATACGGGAATATTCCAGACTGACAAAACAACAGAATATACAT
Source organism: Lachnospiraceae bacterium (assembly GCA_029227035.1). Classification (GTDB taxonomy): domain Bacteria; phylum Bacillota; class Clostridia; order Lachnospirales; family Lachnospiraceae; genus Roseburia. The sequence goes on along the minus strand of JAQXZD010000078.1, from coordinate 9,021 downwards.
ATATACAGAATGTTTATCAAGACAAAACTGGACGAAATGATTGCGGATGATGTTGTATTTGGGAGAATAGCACAAGATTGTGCAAAAGAAGAGAATATTACATATGAGCAGGCAGAGGATACTGTACTGGATATGATACAGGTGACAAAGCGGTTTCTGGTTGAAGACTATGATCAGATTATGAGAGACATTAAGCATAAAATTAACGTTTATCTTCAAATTGCTGTGGGAAGAGCAAGATTTATCAGAAACCGGGAAAAGGATGTACGGGGAAATGTTGAACGTACAATGCGCTATATCATGGAAGAAATGACAGAGTATTCCATGAAAGATGAGCTGCCGGAAGAAATGGATGCCCTGTTTACACTGAATCGCCATGAATTTATTGATGAGGGTTCCATACGGTTTCCGCGGCAAAATCAATCGATTAAGACTCCGGTGGCAGCCGAAATAGAGGAGATGACGGAAGAAACAATTGAAGCAGCAAGAAAAGCCCAGCAAAAGGAAGCATATAACCCATATTCAAGAGATCTAATGAAGCTTTATCTGGAAAAGAAGATGGGAGACAGTCATGAAATTACCAGTGATGAGTTACCATTAAATTGCAGGGGGGATATGCTGGCAAATCTTTCTTCTGTTGCCTATGCACGGGATAACGGGTTTTTTGTGGAATTATTGGATGGATATTATGAAGCAAATGATATGATTTTACGCCGGTTTAAAATTGTCAGGGAGGAAAAGGAATGAGCATAGAAGATATTTGGGAGAATCTTACCTCATCAGAGAAGGATACATTTCAGAGAAGCTGTCGTAAGCTTCTGAAACAGACATTCATTGTCAGGGATAAAGACGAAGAGAATAAAAGAATGTATTATTTTGTGTCGAAACGTCCGGAAATCTTTACGAAGTATTTTTCATTTATCGGATTTGATATTGTGTTAGATCGGGAAAATGGCGTTGTAATGCTTCGCAATTGTGCAGACTTAGGCGAAAAAGGAAAGCTGCAGGCGAACAGACTGGGACTGAAAAAGGCGGAAAGTATGGTTTTATGCTGCCTGTGGACTTTATATGCCGACAGGTTGCGAAGCGGAAGTCTGGCACAGACAATCGTTGTTTCCATGACAGATTTAAGGTTTGCTTTGGAAAAGTATGGATTAAAGGAACCGCTGGATAAAACAACGATGACCAATATACTGAATCTGTTGTCAAAGTATAATCTGATTGATGTGAGTGGAAAAGTCGGGGATGCGGATTGTATGATTCGTTTGTATGCTTCTTTGCAATTTGCACTGGATACAGAAGAATTTAAAAAATTTGTGGTTTCTACAGAAAAACGAATGATGGCAAAAGAAGGAGCAGAAACGGAGGATATGGAAGAGGATGCAGAAGATGACGCAGAATAGAAAAACAGCTACAAAATTATTGCTGGTTCAATGGTCCCGTTTTCAAAATGTGTGTATGAAACTGGAAGGCTCTACTTTGTTTACCGGTGTAAACGGAAGTGGAAAATCAACCATTTTAGATGCCATGACATATCTGCTTACCGGCAATACGACATTTAACAAAGCAGCAAAGGACAGGGACAGAACCGTAAAAGGATATGTCAGGGGAGATACAAAGAGTAATGGAGCAATGCGATATTTGCGTCAGGGACAAATCATAAGCTATATTGCCATGGAGTTCTGGTCACCTGTAGAACAGGAACATCTGGTGATTGGGGTGTGCATTGAGTCGCCGGATGAAGTCTCTTCTCCTTCGAGCAGTTGGTTTATATGCAGAAATGCCCAGATGGAAGATATTAATTTTGTAAAGATAGATGGGAAACAACTGCTTGTTACACCAAAAAGTCTGTTACAGCTTAAAGGAGTACGAATGAAATCCGGGGAGTTTATGGGGAGAGATCGTGGAACAGAGCAGATTCTTCGTGCATTGGGACTTCGATGTGAAGTAAGCAAATACCGGGCAAAACTGATTAAGATGATGGCATTTAATCCGGAAAATAATATTGACCAGTTTATTGCGGAATGTGTCCTGGAACCGGGAACAGTGAACTCACTGAAAGAACTCAGGCAACAACGTGAGCAGTTTGAGCATATCAAAAAGATTTATGAGGATTTGCGTGATGGTAAAGCAAAACTGGAAGAAATTGAAAGTAAAATCCGGGAATATGAGCTGAAAAAAAGAAATCTGGATATACGGGAGATGTTACTGCGTTATCAGGAACTTTTGGAAAAACAAAAGGAAAAGGAAGATATTCAGTTTCGCCTGAAGGCTTTGGAACAAAAAAATGCAGGACTGGAAAAACAAAAAGAGGATGTACAGATTCTTTTTGAAGAGGCCAGAAAAAGATTACAGATTGCGGAGTCAAACGATGCCTATCGGGGTATGCAGACTTCTGTACAAAATTTAAAAAATCAGATTCTGGTGTTGGATGGAACAATAAAAAAAGAGGAAAAACAGGTCGAAAAATTATTTCAGCTTCAACACTCCTTATCCAAAGAGCTCCAATGGACGATAGAGGAATGGAGTGCAGAGGACAGTACGTACTTATTGCATATGGCAGATGAGGGATATTCTGTAGAGAAAAAGCGTAAAGTATTAATTTCTTTCCTTGAAGCAGTGGATACATTACAAAGTGATTTAGGAACTCGGAAAGTGCATCTTGAAGATGAGATTAAGGTGTTAAAAAGGGAACTTGAGTCATTAGAGCAACAATTTAAGCTGCTTGAGTCGAATCAGGTTATTTACCCTGAGGAAATAGAGCAGGCAAAGCTGGTAATAAAAAATGAATTGGCGAAAAAAGGCATTCACACAGAGGTACGTATATTTGCAGAACTGGTACAGGCGGTTAAGGATATAACCTGGAGAAAAGCAATCGAGACTTTTTTGGGGAAAAAGCGATATTATATTATTGTTGATGGTAAGTATTGTCATGAAGCAATGAAAGTGTTGCAGGAAAAGAAGCTGTATGCGGCAAATATTGTGATTACAGATAAACTGCCGGATTCTGAAGTGGTGAAAGGCTCTGCGGCGGAACAGCTCGTGATACCGAATGTTTACGCCAGAAGATATGCGAATTATTTGTTAAATGGCATTCATTTGTGTGATACCTTAGAGGAATTGCATGAGTATCCGAAGGGCGGTCTGATGAAGAATGGTATGCTGGCAAAGAGTTATTCTGTTGCTTGTATGAATATGAAAAAAACACAGATATGCTTGGGTCAGGATGCGGTTGAATTGCAAAAGAAAGCGGTACAGGAGCAAAAGCGAATCGCACAGGATGATTACAGGCAGAAAAATGATGCTTTGGAAGATGTGAGAAATAAAATGGCTTCTTTGCGTAACATTGATTTTGAAGCAGCAAATTATCAGCTGGAAGCGCCGGATTTACTTGTAGAACATCAGGAAAAGAAGCATCAGTATGAAAAAAATATTGAGGAAATAGAGAAAAATCCGGAATTCCTTGCTGTTCTTCAAGAACAGCAGGATGCAAAGAATGCATTTGATGAGGTAGTTCAAAAGAAAACTGATATTGATATAAAAATTGGTGAATGTGAAGCTGGTTTGAAACATGAACAGGAGCGGGGGAAAAATATTGCCGGGGAAATTTATGGCTGTCAGAAAGCATATGAAGAGATTAAGCTGACACATCTGGAACTGGAAAGTACCATGTTGAAAGAGTATGAAAAGCTTCATAAAAAGCGTGGCGAAATAAAGGTCATTACGGAAAAAACGGTACAAAACTTAAGAGGGGAGCTGGACATTTGTGTAAACGCGTTGGAAACGGCACAGCTTGAGTATTGTAAAATATCGGAAATTGATATCAATAAGCGGGGTATTGGATATATTCCGTTTTATCGTGATGAGTACCGTAATATTGCAAATGTAAAAATAGAAGAGGCACACAGTCGTCTGACTGAGCAGGCCAGAAAACTGGAAAGTGCCTTTATGAATGATTTTGTTGCAGAGATCAATGAGACCATCGGAGAAGCAAGGCGTGAGATTGACGCAATTAACCGGGAATTAAAGCAGATACCGTTTGGACAGGATACCTATAAATTCAAGATGGAAGAAAAACCGGACAGAATGTTGTTTTTCCGTATTTGCAAGAAGTTAGAAAATTATATGAATTCACCGGAAATGTATATGAATTCTAACCGGGATGATGAAGAAATGGAAAGAGACATTCAGGAATTTATGAATATGATTCTTGATGAGGAGGATGAGGAAGAGTATACAGATTACAGAAAGTATTTTACCTATGATATGGAGATTACCAGTCATCAGGGTGGCGAGGAGATTACGGCAAATCTTTCCAAAAAGCAGGGTTCGGCATCCAACGGAGAAAAGCAGACACCATATTTTATTATTTTGGCGGCGAGCTTGTTACAGTGCTATCCAAGAAGAAACTGTTGCGCAAGATTAGCCTTTATTGATGAAGCTTTTTCTGCATTGTCGAGAGAACGAATCGAACAAATGGTAAAATATCTGGAGGAAAATGATTTTCAGGTCATATATGCAGCGCCACCGGAGAAGATTAGCAGTATTGGACAGTTTATTCAATCGACAGTCAGCCTGGTGCCTACAGGACGTTATACGAATGCAGTAGAAGGATTGGTGAAAGTGAATGAAATTAACGGTTAATCAGAAAAAGCTTTTGAATGCATTATTGGATAAGTATGAAAGAAGTAAAACTTATGAGGGTACTAATTTAGTTTCACAAAATTTCGCCGTGGAGCCGATTGCCATATGGCCTGAATATGTATCGGATTTTGCAAATGTTGAGCAAATTAAAGATTTTGAGGCAGAGATGCGTTATTTGCAAACAATCAATCTGGTGACAATTAAGGAGAAAGACGGAGTGATGGTAAAAATCCTGGCATGTAATGACAAGTTGCCGGATTATTATGATCTGTTACAGCGAAAGCGAAAAGCAGATATGATACAAGAACAAATTGCGTTTTTTGAAAAGTGGAAGAATTTGGAAAAACCTTTGATTGTTTCCTTTTGCAATGATCAGCTTGAGCGTATCGAAGAAGGAAAAAAGCCGAGTTATACGCTTGAGGTAAGTGAAAAACTTTTGCAGATTCTGGATTATATATTGGATAATACAGAAGAACTGCTGGAGAGAGAATTATCCATCATGCTTTTGGCGGACAGCAAAGCATTTGAAAAAAAATATCGGAGCAGGATATGTAAAATATTATGCACGTATATGGACTTTTCAGAAAAACTGACTGGTGTGGATGATGCCAGAGAGCAGGAAAAAATAGTGCTTGAAGAATTTAAGGTTTATGCGAACCCATCATATGTTTATCTGAAAGGAAAAATGGAGTTGTGTTTGGCTGATGGGAGGAGAATTCAATTAGATTCGGAACCTATGGCATTGTCTTCGGATTTCATAAAAAAGCTAGTATCTATCCATGTGAAAGAGGAGTGTATTGTGACCGTTGAAAATTTGACTTCTTTTTACCGGGTAAATGAAGAAAACTGTGCTTATATTTATCTGGCAGGTTATCATAACAGCGAAAAACAGGCTTTTTTACAACGGATTAGTAAAGAGAATCCTCAAAAGAAATGGTACCATTTTGGGGATATTGACCCGGATGGATTTTATATATTAGAACATCTGATAAACGGAACGGGAATTGATTTTGAACCGTTACATATGGATGCTGATATGTTGAAGAAGTATGCCGGGTATTGTAAAGAATTGAGAGAGCAGGATAAGGTGAAAGCCAGAAATCTTATTGCAAAGCAGAAACATAGTGAAACATTACAATATATGCTTGACCATAATTGCAAGCTGGAGCAGGAAATTATAAGCTTATCGATGAAAGGTTGAATAGCCTTGACATCATATTTCAGACCAAATACAATAATACTGTGTTTTACCGCATATTTCTACAATTTACAACAGGAGGTGTTCTTTATCCATTCCAACCGCAAACAACGCAAATCAGAGATGGCTGCTCTTAGAGTGTCTCTCACAGGCAACTGCATCTTTGTTATCCTTGAATTAATCATGGCTGTTTACACCAGCTCACAGACCGTACTTCTCGATTCTATCTATGATACAGTCGAACTGGCGATGATTTTTATCTCCATGACGCTGGTGCCCCTGCTCTATAAACCATCCAATGAGAAAAGGCCTTTTGGCTACCTGCAGGTAGAATCTCTTTTTGTAGTTCTGAAAGGAATTGTCATGATTGCAGTCACCCTAGGACTGATCGTAAACAACGTTCAGATCATTTTCCACGGCGGCCGCCATGTAAATTTTTCTACAGTGGCATATTTTGAACTGTCCGCTACTCTGCTTGGAATTCTTTTTATCATTATTCTGAACAGGAAAAACCGGAATCTGACCTCTCCCATTGTCACAACGGAGATTCAGGAATGGAAGATTGACACAGTTTCTTCCGTCGGTATGACCGCTGCCTTTTTCCTGCCGGTACTGATTACTGCGCCCTGGCTTGATCCAATCAAACCTTATTTGGATCAGCTGATTGCTATTGCCTTGTCTTTTTTCATGCTTCCCACACCAATCAAAAGTGTTGTGACCGGACTGAGGGATCTGTTTCTTTTGCCACCGGAAGAAGAAACCGTGGATGAGATCAAGAGCATTATTGTTCCCATACTGGATGATTACGGATATGACCATCTGTACTTTGACATTGTACGAACCGGAAGAAAATTGTGGATCAGTGTTTATATCACATTTGACCGTGATCTGGTGTCTATCTCCCGTTTCCGGCTTGTCCAGAACGATATTATACAGGCTCTTTCGAAACATTATCAGGACTTTTATTTTGAACTGTTGCCGGATATCAAATACAGCGGAACAACAGAAGTTGAAATTTAGGTTTCATGGGCTCTTGCGCAGGAGCTTTTATATTGCCTGAATCGGCAAAAACGGGACTATAAATTGGTACAGGAAAACTGTAATAATTGCCGATAATGTGCTATACTTAATATAGTAAATTAAAACAGATTATTTAGTGCGAATGTGAGGGAAGGCAATGCTTGAAAACAAACTGGAAATTACAAATTCAGTGGAATTAGCAAGAATAGAAGAAAAAATCAGCAAGCAGAAAGCAGTTGAAATGTTTGAAAGTGGATATTTGGAAAGTTTAGAAGCCGGAACCTTTGAAAGCCTTGCCAAGATTCATAAATACCTTTTTGATGAAATATATGATTTTGCCGGTGAGATTCGCAAAGTGAATATTTCAAAAGGGAATTTCCGTTTTGTTCCACTGATGTATCTGGATGCAGCATTACAAAGTATTGATAAAATGCCTCAGTCTACATTTGATGAAATCATAGAAAAATATGTGGAAATGAATGTGGCTCATCCGTTTAGGAAAGGTAACGGAAGAAGCACAAGAATTTGGCTGGATCTGATATTGAAAAAAGAAATCGGATATGTCGTTGACTGGAGTAAAGTGGATAAGGAAGATTATTTGCTGGCCATGGAGCGCAGCCCAATCAAAAATATAGAAATTAAGTTTCTTCTGAAAAAAGCCCTTACAGACAATGTAAATGATAGAGAAGTCTACATGAAGGGCATTGACCACAGCTATTACTATGAAGGCTACTATGTATATAAAACCGAGGAACTGTAAACGAATTGGAGGATATTAGATGCGATACCTTTCTGTTGCAGAGACAGCGAAAAAGTGGGATATATCGGAGAGAAGTGTTCGCAATTATTGTGCACATGGGCGAGTTCCGGGGGCGTTCCTTACCGGAAAGACCTGGAATGTACCGGAAGATGCAACCAAGCCTTTACGAGCAAATAAGAAGGAGAATAAGCCGAAAACTTTACTTTTCATTCTCCAGGAAGAAAAGAGAAGTAAATATTCCGGTGGAATTTATCATAAAACACAGATTGATTTAACTTATAATTCCAATCATATCGAAGGCAGCCGGTTGACTCACGATCAGACAAGATATATTTTTGAGACAAATACTATCGGTGTGGAGAATGAAACACTGAATGTAGATGACGTGATTGAAACAGCCAACCATTTTCGATGCATTGATACGATTATTGATAATGCAAAATCCGTGCTATCCGAGCGTTTTATTAAAGAGCTGCATCTGATTTTAAAATCCGGCACCAGCGATTCTCGCCAGGATTGGTTTGCAGTTGGAGGTTATAAGAAAAGACCAAATGAAGTTGGCGGTATGCCGACAGCAATGCCGGAAGATGTTGCAGATAAGATGAAAAGTCTGTTGACAGAGTATAATGAGAAAGATAAAAAGACTTTTGAGGATATTCTGGACTTCCATGTTAAATTTGAAAAGATACATCCGTTTCAGGACGGCAACGGTCGTGTGGGCAGACTGATTATGTTTAAGGAATGTCTAAAGTATAACATCGTTCCATTCATTATTGATGATAATCTGAAATTGTTCTACTATCGTGGATTGAAAGAGTGGAACAATGAAAAAGGGTATTTGACGGATACTTGCCTGACGGCACAGGATAAATATAAGGCATATCTGGATTACTTTAGGATTGAGTATGATAAGTAGAAGAATTTCAGTTGTTGCAAAAAATGCAACAGTTCAAAATCATAAATTCAGCAGGAACTCTTGTAAAGTGGCAAAGAAGCATCGATAAAATTGAAGGACAGCAATATGAATTACAAAATATAAAAGGCGAAATGGATTTTGATGAGCTCGAGAGAAAACTGGAAGAATATTACGGAAAATAATTTAGGAGAAAGAGGAGGTTCGCTGATTTTAAGAAAAATTCATAATTATGTTATTGCAAATTTGGCAGTTACCGAATACAATAAAGATAGAAAAGTATGATTAAGCGAAGATAAGCAATACTAATGAAGGAGGTGTTTATATGGCAACTTCAAGTATCACGAAAAATTTTGTCATTTCTGGCAAGGAACAGGTGGAAATGTTCGTTAATGCGATTGAAGAATCTGCCAAAAACCGTCCTGTTCAAACATCCGTAGCTGCACGAGAAATAAAAGGTGAGAATGAACTGAGAGAATTAATGCG
>JAQXZD010000077.1 GCA_029227035.1 Lachnospiraceae bacterium | reverse complement strand
GAAGATCTTTATCGAGGCCGGTGCGGTTGTGAGTACCCCAACCTGTGGTCCGTGTCTGGGCGGCTATATGGGAGTCCTTGCAGAGGGAGAGCGTTGTATCTCCACAACAAACCGTAACTTTGTCGGACGTATGGGACATGTGGATTCCGAGGTTTATCTTGCAAGCCCGGCAGTTGCCGCAGCAAGTGCAGTGACCGGCAGAATTTCAAGTCCGGATGAAGTGCAGTAAGGAGGAAGGAAGAATGAAGGCAGCACAGGGTAGTGTATTTAAATATGGTGATAACGTAGATACAGATGTGATTATTCCGGCGAGATATTTGAACTCTTCCGATCCGAAGGAACTTGCCACACACTGTATGGAAGATATTGATAAGGAATTTGTGAATCGTGTGCACTAAGGCGATATCATGGTTGCCAACAAGAATTTCGGCTGTGGCTCTTCCAGAGAGCATGCACCGATTGCCATCAAGGCATCCGGAATCAGTTGTGTGATTGCAGAGACATTTGCGCGTATTTTCTATCGCAATGCCATCAATATCGGACTTCCAATTATTGAATGTCCGGAGGCAGCAAAGGCGATTCAGGCAGGAGATGAGGTTAAGGTGGATTTCGATTCCGGAATCATCACGGATATTACAACCGGACAGGAATTTCAGGGACAGGCATTTCCACCATTTATGCAGAAGATTATCGACTGCGAGGGACTGGTTAACTATATTAATCAGAAGTAATTATTCAGAATCATGTCTAATCACTGTCTAAAATAAATTTTGCTATTCTAATTGCAGACCGTAAAGCAACGTCGGTACTTAATGAGTGCTTTTTACGAATTTAGTACCGCTACGTTGCGATTAGAGCGAAAGCGTGTCTGCAATAGAATATGCAAATTTATTTTGGAGATATTTTTGTAAAATAAAAACCAGAATAAAAAGGACGCAACTGTGAAGATAGCAGTTACGTCCTCCTTTTTAAATATTCCAGATATCTGGGTGAAATTTTGATTTTGGTATAGATATCCGCATACTCACTTGCGGAGAGCCCTTCTATATAATTTTCCGGAAAATTCTTTTGGATGCCGGACTGTTTGGCGAGGTCAACGGCTTTGTTGTAAGCAATGGCAGCTTTTTCTTCACTATGGTAGGTGCCGATGGTAAAGTTTCCGTTGATATGGATGCGTACCTTGTAACGAATCCTGCCTTTTTGATCAATGCGGGACACCCCATAATAGGGATTGATGACTTCGATATTTGAGTATCGGAAATCATTGGTGTCCCCGTTGACAAAGCGGTAATCCTTGTCGCAGACTGCGTGATTTTTAATTCCGTAACGGCTTAAGATGGTAACCTGCATGCCGTAATCGTTGACATACAGATGTCCCTGCCGCTGCAGAATCTTATGGCTGCTGTAATAGAACAGGTCATCGATGTCAAATTTTAATTCCCGATGAATACTGAGATAGTAGCTGAAATAATTCTTACGCATGTAGATAGGGGTGGGAATGTACAGCCGGTTATCCCGAAAATTAATCAGAGAGACCAGCTTGTCAAAGGCAATATACTGTGTCAGATAAAAGGAATCGTCGATGGAGAGTTCGCTTTCCAAAAGGCGGGAGGCACTGATATATGCCTGATGCGCGTCATTTTCCGTGGTAAAACTTCCGAGACTGATATGCTTGCCCCGGTAGGTAATACTGGAACGGTAATAGAGACGGTTGCTTTTGGTAACTGCTGTGTAAACTCCCGGTAACATGGTGACTCCTTTTTAACAATTCTTTTTATAGTATACCATAAGAGTTGATTGACACCAACCGTTTTTTTTTCTATAATGGACAGGAAACATACAGTAAAATATGGAAAAAGATGAGGGTTAGAAATGAATTTAATGTATTCAAGTACCAGAAATGATAAAGTAAAATTCACGGCATCTGAAGCAATCCTTAAGGGACTTGCGGATGATGGCGGATTGTTTGTACCGGAGACAATTCCGGCATTGGATGTTCCGATGGAAGAACTGGCAAAGATGGATTATCGGCAGACTGCATACGCGGTTATGAGCCGTTTCTTTACGGATTTTACGGAAGAAGAACTGAAGGCATGTATTGACAAGGCATATGACAGTAAGTTCGATACCGAAGAGATTGCACCTCTTGTAGATGCGGACGGAGCTTATTATCTGGAGCTGTTTCACGGACCGACAATTGCCTTTAAGGATATGGCATTATCCATTCTGCCACACCTTCTGATTACCTCTGCAAGAAAGAACAATGTCAAGAATGATATCGTGATTCTGACTGCCACCTCAGGAGATACCGGAAAAGCAGCACTGGCAGGATTTGCAGATGTTGAGGGAACAAAGATTATCGTCTTTTATCCAAAGAACGGTGTCAGCCCGATTCAGGAGAAGCAGATGGTGACACAGAAGGGTGCAAATACTTTCGTTGTGGGCATCAAGGGCAACTTTGATCAGGCTCAGACCGGAGTAAAGCAGATGTTCAACGACAGTGCGCTGGAGGCAGAGCTGGATGCTGCCGGATATCAGTTTTCTTCCGCAAACTCCATCAATATCGGACGTTTGATTCCGCAGGTGGCTTATTATGTATATGCATATTCCAGATTATACAAAAACGGTGTCATCGCAAAGGATGAGAAGATTAATGTGGTTGTTCCGACCGGTAATTTTGGTAACATTCTTGCCGCATTTTATGCAAAGAACATGGGACTTCCGATTGCCAAGTTAATCTGTGCATCGAATGAGAATAAGGTTTTATTCGACTTTTTCTCTACCGGAACTTATGACAAGAACCGCGAATTTATTCTGACAAGCTCTCCATCCATGGATATTCTGATTTCTTCCAACCTTGAAAGACTCATTTACCGTATTGCCGGCAATGATGTTGAGAAGAATAAGAAAATGATGGAAGAACTGGTAACAGAAGGAAAATATGAGATTACGGACGAGATGAAAGCACAGCTTTCGGATTTCTACGGAAACTATACCAGCGAGGCAGAGACCGCAGAGACAATCAGGAATCTGTATGAAGACAGCGGATATATTATTGATACCCATACGGCCGTGGCTTCCGCTGTATACAAGAAGTATAAGAAGGATACCTGTGACACGGATACAAAGACTATTATCGCAAGTACAGCAAGCCCGTTTAAGTTTACGAGAAGCGTTATGGATGCAATCAATCCGGAGTATGATAAGATGACGGATTTTGAACTGGTTGATGAACTGTCAAAGATTGGAAATGTAGCAGTACCGCAGGCAATCGAAGATATCCGTAGTGCAGAGATCCTTCATGATACTGTTTGTGAAGTGGATGAGATGCCACAGGTTGTAAAGAAATTCCTTGGGGTATAAGATTTCATACGCAGGAATACAAAAACTCCGCCGAATGGCGGAGTTTTTGTATTGCGATATTTTACTCGTCAGCACGTTCCATATAAAAATCCACAACTCCGAAAGAATACAGAATCGGGATATGAATGGTCTGATGTGATAAGGAAATCTGTTTGTTAATGGACTCAGGCGGTGTGAGAGTAAGTTCTATGGATACTTCATTGGAAAGATTTACGGCAAAGAGTCCATTATGTAAATTCAAAAAATCCTCTAAGGATGCCTGAACATATTCATCATATTTCTCATATGACTCGCCAACGTAGCGGGACGCAAAAGTGATTGCTGTTGTCTCGGACATGGCAAGATATGTGTTGATGGAATAATCTCCGAGAATCGACTGTGTGATACAGCAGTCCGCCTGAATCTCGTGAGAGTTATCAATGGTATTCGGAGTAAAATCGTTTCCGACAAAACGAACAAAATTGTTGAACAGAAGCTTGATGAAGCACTGTCCTTCATCGGACAGATGTTCATTGTAACTGTCGAAAAACTGATTAAACATACGAGAGATTACATCCTGTTCTTCCCAAGGAGATTCTGCCTCGTCAATACTGTTCTGGGAACGGTAATCCGAAATAATTTTTTCAAACTCTGTGTTGTTAAGAACCCCATCATCCAGCAGAGCCTGTCCCAGGGATAGAAAAGCAGGTGTCTGGAGAGCCAGAAGCTCATAGAGCTGCTTTTGTGTCAGGTAACCAAGCTCTATTGCAAGATCCCCGAATTTGCGGTCTTCATGCGTCTGACGGATAACAATTTCATCAATCTGGGAAGCAGTCATATATCCGGAATGCATGGCAAGCGTTCCAAGCTTCATGCGCTGGTTGGATTCTCGCTTCATCGCGGAAAAAAGCTGCTCTTTTGTGACATATCCGTTCGTCAGCAGATAGTTGCCAAAAAATTGTGTATACATTATATTTTATCTCCCTTCCAGATATTGTGTTACAACATGGATTACATTTTCCTTCTTCAATGGTTTTTGAATAAATTCCTTAGCGCCGGCAACGAGAGCATTTTTGAGCTGGGATTTGGTACCGACTGAGGAAACTATGATAATGGTTGCGTCCGGATCATACGCGATAATTTCCCGGATGGCAGCGTCCCCATCTTTCTTTGGCATGACAATATCCAAAAAAACAAGATCTGGCTTTACCTGTTTATATTGGTCGATTGCCCCCTGTCCGTCAGAGGCTTCAAAAATTTGAGGAGAACCTAATGTTAGTAGTACGTCTTTCAACTGTTTTCTTGCAAGTATGGAATCATCGGTAATCAGTATTTTCAAGTCGTCAAATTTCATAAAAACACTCTCCTTTTTTATTTTATAGTAGTATTTTACTATAAAAAGTGAGATTAAGCAACAGAATTTCCCATGGTTTGACAAGACTTGATTATCTGCTAAAATGATATTAAAGTCAAAAAATTTGGAGGTTTACTATGAATACAATTTTACCAATGGATATCATTATTGCATGTTTCGGACTGTACCTTGCGTTTGAAACCTTCCGGATGGGGCGAAGCGGAAAAATCAGTAAGCTTATTGTGGCGGAAGAGGAGATTTTAAAATGCAAGGATGCAAAAGCATATATCCGTGGAATTACACCATACATGTATTTCTTTTCGGCAGTGGCATTTATTGCCGGTATCATAGGGATATTATGTGACATAAAAGTTCTTACAATCGGCAGAATAGGGAACTTTATTTCACTGGGAATTTTTCTTCTGGCATTTGCCGTATTTTTTTATGGAATTCGAAAAATAAAAGACAAATTTTTCTAAAGTTTATGGAAAAAAGTGACGCGAATTAGTTATTGAATTTTGCGGGATAATAAAGTATAATAGAACTAGAAAAAGAAGAAAAGTGAGAAACAGGGAAAGTACCTGAAATGTTCGACAACTCCTGCTATTTAGAACCTACATTTACTTTAAACGGGATTCCTATATGATTCTGTTGGATGTCAGGCCGCCTCGTGTCAGCGGAAGGCAGAAGACAGGCTGCGGTTGCCCACCTAGCTTTGTCTAGGAGTCTAAATTGTAGGAACCGGCATTTTGGGTTTTCGCCAAAGAGAAATAATTTTAGAGCACAAAAGAAATTGATAAGATACAAAAGAAGGGCTGCCGGATATGGCAGCCCTAACTTTGTTATAGAATCCCGGATTCGGGATCATCAATATTTTATAGAGAGTAAAGAGTGTGAAAATGAAAAAAAGAGATAAAATGAAACTGCTGGGAATTGTGCTTCTGATTCTGATTGCGATAACGGTAGTGATTACCTTTGTGCTTGTAACACGTCTGGCTCATCCGACAAAGGGAGAGGAGACTAAGTCTTTGAGTCTGGCAGACGGAATACTTTCCAATGTATATATCGTGGAAAATCATGAGGGTGAAATCATTATCCTGTATCAGGGAAAGCAGTATGTGGCAAAGCAGACGGCAGAAACGGAATATACCGGTGTTGCCGATGTGGAACTCTGTGATGGGAAGATTATAAAAATTTATGCAAAAAACGGTGGAATAACCGGAATACTGGACAGCTATACGCAGGATAGTATTCAGCTTGAAGGATATGAGGCTGTTTCGTGTGATGCTTTGCTTCCGGTTTATCAGATTTCCGATAAGCAGAAAAATCCGGATGATGTCCGGCAGATTGCCGTATCGGATCTGATTATCGGAAACTCGGAAATTGAACTGATTACGGCAAATGGTTCTGCATGTGCAATTATCTGTCGTGAAGAGAATAGCGTACAAAAAGTGCGCGTATTGTTGAAGAATAAAACGGAGATTTGTTATCCGAATATCTATGTCAAATGTGATCAGGCATGCAGAATGAACAAGGATACTGTGACAGCGGGAACAGTTCTTTCGGCAAAAAAATGTCTGAAAGGGAAGAAAAAGAAGAAGGAAATCCGTATTTCTCCGGAACAAAACGGAAAGCTCTACATATGCAATAAGAACGGAACACCTCTTACGGAAGGATACGAAGGTGAGTTTATTCTTCGGAAAGAAGCAGACGGATATGTGCTGATCAATGAACTTCCCATTGAGGATTATGTGCGTTATGTTCTTCCTTCGGAGATGCCGGTATCTTTTTCCTATGAGGCATTAAAAGCGCAGGCAGTATGTGCCAGAACCTTTGTCTACGGGCAGATGAAGAACAATGCGTACGCACAATATGGGGCAAATCTGGATGATACGACAGCCTTTCAGGTTTATCATGCGACCGCTCCCTGTGAGACTTCCGACAATGCTGTATACGATACACAGGGAATGGTTATGACCTACGAGGGAAAACTGATTGACTGCTATTATTTTTCCACGTCACCCGGCTATTCGGAAAACCTGAAGCTGTGGGGGAAAAAATCACCCGGATATCTGAAGGCTAAGAATCGTACCATGGAGAAAAACAAGAATCTCTCCAAAAAGAAAACCTTTCATAAATTCATCACAGGTCAGCCGGAATCTTACGATTCTGACTCTCCGTACTATCGTTGGAAAGCTGAAATCTCGTCCAAGATGGGAATGGATCCGGAATATGGAAGGCTGAAAAAAATTAAAATTAACGACAGAAGTGAGTCCGGTTACATACGCTCCCTTACCATAATATTTGAAGATGGTGAGCGGACTTATGAGAATGAACTGGATATCCGGAGTGCACTGGGAAAATATCTGACACAGATTGAACTGGCAGACGGAAGTGTCAGAACCGGCTTTCAATCACTTCCAAGCGCGTGTTTTGAAGTCAAAAAGCAGAAGAAAGGAACCATTATATTGACAGGTGGCGGTTTTGGACATGGAATTGGAATGAGCCAGTATGGAGCTGACGGAATGGGCAGAGCGGGAAAAAGCTGGCAAGAAATTCTGGAATACTATTATGAAGGGGTAGATATTGTGCAGAAGTGAGAAAAATACCCCTTGCGACAACGGTCTGCTTGTGTTACAATGACAAGCGTGTGAAAGGCGTTGAATGTGTTCAGTAGCCTCTGATACCCTTTCAGAGAGAGGAAGTCATCGGCTGAAAACTTCCTTAAGTTCAGGTTAGAGTGTGAATTTCCCACAGGAGCTGCACGGATCAAAGTCAAAGTAGTCCGTGACGGTAGCTGCACGTTAAGCAGAAATGAGAGCTTGCAGGTTGCGTGATATACACGTTGACTGTAGGAATCAGGGTGGTAACGCGGAATTGATTTCGTCCCTTATAACATGTGTCAGGCATGTTATGAGGGATTTTTTAGTTTGATGAAAATTCCGTTGAATTTTCCATCAAACTAAAACGCTTCGCGAAGAATGCGCACTCGCACATATGGAAAAATGTCGCAAAGCGACTGTGCTCGGCGCGCAAAGTGGAGCAAGTCCCTTGTGAATGAGGGATACGGGGAGTTGAAGTGGACTTGTCCACTTTGTTGTTGACTTTTTGATGCGCTACCACAATATATAGTAAAATAGTACCAGTTTTGAAAGAAAATATCGAAAAGGAGAAAATCATGAAAGAAAAGTTGCAAAAAATCAGGGAAAATGCGATTGCTCAGATTGAAAGTTCAGACGGACTTGCAAAGCTCAATGAAGTCAGAACAACAATTCTCGGAAAGAAGGGTGAGCTTACCGCAGTCTTAAAGGGAATGAAGGAAGTGGCACCGGAGGATCGCCCAAAAGTCGGTCAGTGGGTAAATGAAACCCGTGAAGCCATTGAGAATTGTCTGGAAGAAAAGAAGACAAAGCTGGAAGCAGAGGCACTCCGTTTAAAATATGAGAGCGAGAAGATTGATGTGACTATGCCGGCAGAGAAGCATCTGACCGGTAATCTGCATCCGATGACGCAGGTGAAAAACCAGTTGGTGGATATTTTCGGTTCCATGGGTTTTGAAGTTTATGAAGGAACGGAGATTGAGACAGACCATTATAATTTTACGGCGTTAAATACTCCGCAGGATCATCCGGCAAGAGACATGCAGGATACCTTTTATCTTTCACCGGAATATCTGCTCCGCACGCAGACTTCAGCAGGACAGATTCATGTTATGGAGAACAAAAAGCCTCCGATTAAGATTATTTCTCCGGGAAAAGTATTCCGCTCGGATGATGATGCTACACATTCGCCAATGTTTTCCCAGATGGAAGGTCTTGTTGTTGACAAGGGAATTAACCTTTGCGATCTGAAGGGAATTCTGGATGTATTTGTAAAGAAAATATTCGGAGAAAATACGGTTACGCGACTTCGTCCGTCCTATTTTCCGTTTACGGAGCCGTCTGTGGAAGTGGATGTAAGCTGTTTCCAGTGTGGCGGAAAAGGTTGCAAGCTCTGCAAAGGTACCGGATGGATTGAGGTATTGGGAGCCGGTATCGTCAATACGAAGGTTCTGGAAGGCTGCGGCATTGATACGAATGAATACAGCGGATTTGCATTTGGTATCGGAATTGAGCGTATTGCAATGCTCAAGTATGGAATCAACAATATTAAGCTGTTGTTCGAGTCTGATCTGCGTGTGTTAGAGCAGATTGACGATTAAAGAAAGGAGAATATAAGGTTATGATAACACCATTAAGCTGGTTAAAAGAATATGTAGATATTGATGTGGAACCGAAGGAACTGGAAAAGAAATTATTCTCCTGCGGATTTGAGGTGGAAGAGTCCTACGAAGTCGGAAAGGACATAAGCAATGTTGTGGTTGGTTATGTGGAAAGTTGTGAAGGAATTCCGGATACGCATCTTAGTCTGTGTCAGGTAAATGCAGGAGAGCACGGGACATTTCAGATCTGCTGTGGCGCGGATAATGTACATGCAGGCGGAAAATATCCGCTGGCGCTGGTTGGTGCGACTGTCTATGCGACCGCAAAGGATCATGTCACCATTGAAGGCGTTATGAAGATTAAGAAAGGCAAGCTCCGCGGTTATGAGTCCTTTGGAATGCTTTGCTCCGGAACTGAGCTGGGACTGAATGAGGATCTCTATCCGGGCGCCGGATATAACGGACTTCTTGTTCTTCCGGAGGATGCTCAGGCAGGTGCGGATGTAAAGCCGATTCTCGGTCTGGATGACTGGATTTTTGATATTGCCATCACGGCAAACCGTCCGGATTGTCAGAGCATATACGGAATTGCAAGAGAAGTTGCTGCAGTATTGGGAAAAGAATGCAAAGAGCCGGCACTTGATTACACAGAGACAGAAGTTCAAAAAGACGGCTTTACGGTAAGTGTGGATGCACAGGATCTGTGCCCGCGCTATATCGGACATTATGTATATGATGTGAAAATTGCAGAGTCACCGGCATGGATGCGCCGCCGTCTTGCCCTGGTGGGAATCGGTTCTATCTCAAATGTCGTGGATATTACGAATTATGTCTTAAAGGAACTGGGACAACCGATGCATGCTTTCGATTATCAGTATCTGGAAGGCAATAAAATTCAGGTTCGCCGTGCAACGGATGGAGAAAAAATAGTGACTCTGGATGAAAAAGAATTTGAACTGTCATCCTCCAATCTGGTAATCTGTGACGGTAAAAAGCCGGTAGCCCTTGCAGGTATTATGGGTGGCTTAAATTCTGAAATCACAGAGGCCACAAATGAAGTGGTATTTGAAGCAGCAAAGTTTGCAAGAGACAATATCCGCAAAAGCTCCAGGGCATTGGGACAGGTATCGGATTCCAGCGCAATGTATGCAAAGGGTGTATATGAATATACGACGGTTATGGCAATGAAGCGTGCCCTGCATCTGATTGAAGAGCTGGACTGCGGTAAGGTGAGCTCCACACATGTTGAAGTGTCCACCGGCAATTCCATTGAGCCGAAGGAAATGAAAGTCAGCATCAGCCGCGTCAATGGCGTGCTGGGTATCGAGGTGCCGGAAAAGGAGATGCTTCGTATCCTTACATCTCTCAATTTTGCTCCATCCATTCAGGGAGATGAGCTGACACTGCAGATTCCGGCTTATCGTGAGGATATGGAATCTTATCCGGATGTGGCAGAGGAACTTATCCGGATGTATGGATATGAACATGTAACGGGTGCATTTATGCCGACTGCTGCCGTGACAGCGGGAGGGTTAAATCTGCGCCAGAAGACCGAATTAAAACTGAAACGCGCACTCTGCGCACAGGGAGCCTATGAAGGAGTCCATTATTCCTTTTTCTCTCCGTCGGATCTGGATCTGTTACGGCTTCCGGAAGATGCACCGGAGCGTCACGCAATCAAACTGATCAATCCAATCAATATTGATTTGTCCCTGATGCGTACCACGTTGGCACCGCAGATGCTTCATGCCATTGCAAGAAACCAGAAGAAGGGTATTCTGTCCGGACGCATTTTTGAACTGGGAAATATCTTTATTCCGAAGGAACTGCCGCTTACCGAATATCCGGATGAGAGGGAGACCATCTGTGCCGGTATCTTCGGAGAAGAGGAATCTTTCTTTACCTTAAAGGGAATGGCAGAGACGGTTGCCAAAACCCTGAATCTGAATTTTACTTATGAAGCATCCACAAAGACTTTCCTGCATCCATATCAGACAGCAGAGATAGTCTGTGAGGGAGAAAAGGTTGGTTATCTTGGAAAATTGTCCTATGAGATAGCGGATGAACTGGATATGCGTGTGCCTGCATAGGTAATGGAAATCGACTTAAAGTCCCTTTCCAAGTGGTATGGCAAGCCGCAGATTTTCACACCGCTTCCAAAGTTTGCACAGGAGAAGAGAGATTTCGCCTTTGTGGTAGATAAAAATATCACCTGTGCACAGATTGAGAACGGCATCCGGGAAGCCTGCAATTATGTTACGGATGTAACTCTGTTTGATGTATACGAGGGTATTCAGCTTGGAGCCGATAAAAAGAGCATGGCATTCTCCGTTGTATTCACTCCGAAGGATGAAGAATTTACGGGTGAAATGGTCGAAGGCTTTGTGAAAAAAATATTAAAGAATCTTGAAAAGCAGCTTGGTATTACACTGAGAGCCTAAAGGAATAGTATGATGAACGTAAAAGATTTTGATTATGAACTCCCGGAAGAACTGATTGCGCAGGATCCGCTGGAGGATCGTTCCGCTTCCCGTCTCATGGTATTGGACCGTAAGACGGGGGAAGTGGAGCACAGACATTTTAAGGATATTACAGAATATCTAAAGCCGGGAGACTGTCTTGTAATTAACAATACAAAGGTAATTCCCGCAAGATTGTTTGGGGCAAAGGAAGAGACGAATGCCAAGATTGAAGTTCTGTTGCTGAAGCGCAAGGAGAATGATATCTGGGAAACCCTTGTCAAGCCTGGAAAAAAGGCAAAAAAAGGTACAAAAATCATCTTTGGTGATGGTCTTTTGACCGGAGAAGTTGTGGACGTTGTGGAAGAGGGAAACCGTCTGATCCAGTTCCATTATGATGGGATTTTTGAAGAGATTCTGGATCAGCTTGGGCAGATGCCGCTGCCTCCGTATATTACCCATCAGCTCAAGGATAAAAACCGTTATCAGACCGTGTATGCCAAATACGATGGCTCTGCGGCAGCTCCGACGGCTGGACTGCATTTTACCAAAGAACTGTTGGAAGAGGTACGCGCCATGGGCGTGGATATTGCGGAAGTGACGCTGCATGTGGGGCTTGGAACTTTTCGACCGGTCAAAGTTGAAAATGTGTTGGAACACCATATGCATTCGGAATATTATATGATCTCGAAGGAAGCAGCCGACAAAATCAATCAGGCAAAACAAAGCGGTCACAGAGTAATCGCCGTGGGAACCACCAGTACGCGGACACTGGAAGCTGCAGCGGACGAGAACGGAGTTTTGCACGAGACCAGTGGCTGGACAGATATCTTTATTTATCCGGGATATGAATTCAAAGTGATTGATGCGCTGATTACCAATTTCCATTTGCCGCAGTCCACACTGGTGATGCTGGTTTCTGCTCTGGCAGGACGGGAGCATGTACTGCACGCTTATGAAATTGCCGTACAGGAGAAGTATCGGTTTTTCAGCTTTGGGGATGCTATGCTGATTCAATAAAAAAATCTTGTCAAGCAGCAAATTATGTAATAAAATGTAACTATTCAGAGTCTGGAGCGTTAGCAAAATCAAGACGGACTGAACAGTTATCATGAAAAATGACAGGATTATGCACAGAATGTATAGGGAGTAAAGAATATGGAAGAAAAAAGAAAGCACAAAAGATTAGATCTGGATGTAAAGATTCAGCTTGAGAGACTGGATGAAGACGGAGTCACTACTTTGAAATATGCAAATGTGGATGTGACGGATATCTCCAGAAGCGGTATCGGATTTTGGTCTCAGAGACCTTTGGAAGTCGGAACTTATTATGATACCAAGATTCAGATCTGGACAAAAGAAGTGGTGGATGCAGTCATTGAGATTGTCCGCGTGGATGAAGTAGACGGAAAGTATCGTCATGGAGCGACATTTATCGGTATGACTGATACGGATGCACTGAAGATTGATATTTATCAGATATTCAATGATTTATAGAATTTTGAAAAGGGGCCGCTGAATGAGTGACCTCTTTTTGATTGGAGCAGGAGATGGAACAGGAAAAATATGAAGTAAAGAAGGCGGCCGGGCACCCGGTTTTGGTACAGGTTCCCGGTTCAAAAAGTATTACCAACAGGGCTCTTTTGATTGCGGCGCTTGCCGACGGTGTAAGTACGCTTTACGGAGTCCTTTTTTCAGATGACAGCAGGCATTTTCTTAAGGCATTGGAGGATCTTGGATTTCCGGTTGAGATAGATGAGCCAAATGCAATTGTAAAAATCACGGGATTCGGCGGGAAAATTCCAAAAAACGAGGCGGGTATCAACGTGGGAAGTGCAGGTACGGCAGCACGTTTTCTGACCGCTTATCTGGGCATTTCCGGAGGGAACTATCACATTTCTTCTTCGGAACAGATGAAAAAGAGACCAATGGAAGAACTGCTTACGGCATTGGAGGAAATGGGAAGCTGTATTGCTTATCCGGAACAGCCGTATCATTTCCCGGTTGTCATTAAAAATGACTCTCCCGTAAAGAAGCAGGAAGTCACCATCGATGTAGACAAAAGCAGCCAGTTTTTGAGTGCTCTTTTAATTTCATCCGTATTGTTTGAGCAGGATTTTATTATTCATGTCAAGGGGCATCACGGAATGGCGGATGTCGATATGCCGGTGAAGATGATGGAACAGTTTGGCGTGCAGGTAATCAGGCAGTCTGCGGATACTTTCCGTATTCCGGGGGATGCTTTTTACCGGGCAGGAGAGTATCGGATCGAGCCGGATGTGTCGGCGGCCTCATATTTTTATGCAATGTGCCCGGTTTTGAAGGTACCGGCAAAGGTGGAAAATGTCCACTGGAACAGCCTGCAGGGTGATACTTTCTTTTTGCATGTGTTGGAGGAGATGGGGTGTCACAGTAAGGAGGAAACCGATGGCATCTGTCTGTATCCTCCGGAGGATGGAAAGATACAGGGCGGAACCTTTGATTTGTCTGCTTTTTCCGATCAGACACTTACGCTTGCGGCGATTGCCTGCTTCGCCGACAGTCCTGTGATTATCAAAGGAATCGCGCATATCCGTTATCAGGAATGCGACAGAATTCATGCAATATTGTATAATCTAAAGCAGATGGGAATTCGCGGGAAAGAAACAGCGGAAGGGGAGCTCACAATTTATCCGGGAAAGCCTCATGCCGGGGAGATTCATACTTTTGAGGATCACCGTGTGGCAATGGCTTTTTCCATTCCCGGTCTTGTGACAGATCAAATTGTGATAGAGAATCCAATGTGCTGTAAGAAGACTTTTGAAAACTATTTTGAGGTATTGGAACAAAGCGTCTGCATATAATTAATGCTGGTGAATCACGTAGCTATGCTGCTTAAGAAGATGCAGGGCAAGGTTCAGCGCTTCTTCATCATAGAATTCAATGCGTAAGACTCCGGATGAAAATTCACGATTGTTAACAATGCCGATATTCTTGATGTTAATCTGTTTGGAGGCAAGGATACCGGCAACGGTGGCAATTCCACCGGTTTTGTCTGCAAGATCCGTAAAAAGTTCGTAGACACGATCCGGAGATTTTACGCTTCGCACAGCGAAAGAATCACGGTAGTCCTTGGCATTTTGAAAATACTCCAGCATAGCCTGTTCCTCGGAAGCGGCAATATGACCTTTCAGTTCTTCCAGGGCTTTTATGTACTGTTCCATCAGGGAGAGAATGCACTCCCGGTTGGACATGCAGATGTTCTGCCACATAACCGGAGAGGAGGAGGCGATTCTGGTAATATCCTTAAACCCTCCTGCTGCAATGGTTTTCATGGTTTCGTTTTCGTCATCAATCTGCCGTACCAGGTTGACAAGCGTGTAGGCAATCATATGCGGCAGATGACTGATTGCGGCAGTTGCGTAATCGTGGGACTTATAATCCAGAATGAGCGGGATTGCACCCAGAGAGAGAACAAATTCGCGGAATTCCTGTACGGTATCTTCCGGTGTCTCTGCGGTAGGAGTAATGATATAGTAAGCATTCTCCAGCAGGGCGGCATCAGCGCTGGCAATGCCGGTTTTTTCCGAGCCGGTCATCGGATGTCCGCCGATAAAATTCGCGTCAAGTTTGAGCCTGCTTACTTCTTCGTGAATCTCGGTTTTGGTGCTTCCCACATCCGTGATGCAGCAATCCTTTCGGATGATTCCTTTTAATTCCCGCAGAGTGTCCAGATTCCGCTGTACCGGGGCACACAGGAAGATGTAATCGCAATCTCCGAAGGCAGACATAGGAAGGAGATCCTCATTTTCAATGAGCCCTTCTTTGTGTGCTGCTTCAATTGTTTCCCTGTGGTGTGCGGTTGCATATATTCTGACGTCCGGATTGTCTGCTTTCATTTTTTTTGCGATGGAACCGCCAATCAGTCCGAGTCCGATAAATCCTACTTTTTGAAATGCCATGATGAATTCCCTTCTTTTGCATATTTTCATGTTCTATTGTACTATAATCTCGGGTTTCGTCAACACTTTTTCGCGTTGAAGCAATGAAGAAATCGGAAAAGAGGAGAAAAATGAATTTACTTACGGTTGATAATATTACAAAGACTTTTACACAGAGAAAATTATTTGAACAGGCTTCCTTTTATCTTCAGGAGGGGGAGAAAATCGGGATTGTCGGAGTAAACGGTACCGGAAAATCCACTCTGCTTAAGATGATTGCAGGTCTGGAGGAACCAGACTCCGGCGAGATCATTCATGCCAACAATCTGGTAATCCGTTATCTGCCGCAGATGCCGAAGCTGGATCCGGACGCGGGAGTATTGGAAAGTGTATTGAATTATGCAGCAGACAGTGCACAGAACAAAAATATGGAGGAGCATGAGAAATGGACGCTGGAAAGTGATGCAAAATCCATGCTGACAAGACTGGGCGTTACGGATTTTGAGGAAAAGACCGGACATCTCTCCGGCGGACAGAGAAAGCGGCTTGCGCTGGCTGCAGTGCTTCTTACTCCCTGTGATGTTTTGCTTTTGGATGAGCCTACCAACCATCTGGATTCGGATATGGCGGAATGGCTGGAAAATTATCTGAAGAATGATAAAGGCTCCCTGATTATGGTTACTCATGACCGATATTTTCTGGACAGTGTATGTAACAGAATTGTGGAAGTGGATCACGGGCAGATATACAGCTATGATACAAATTATTCCGGGTATCTGGAAGCAAAGCAGGCAAGGTATGACAGAGCTCTAGCGGGAGAACGGAAAAGACAGTCCGTTTTAAGAAAAGAAATCGCATGGATGCAGCGTGGGGCAAGAGCACGTTCCACCAAGCAGAAAGCACACATCCAAAGATACGAAGCTCTGCGGGACGCAAAAACTCCTGAGATGGAGCGGGAACTGGAGATGAGTTCCATTTCTTCACGCATGGGGAGAACCACGGTGGAGCTGGAACATATCCATAAGGAATATGACAATAAGGTACTGATTGACGATTTTTCCTATATATTTCTTAAGAATGACCGTGTGGGGTTTGTGGGAAAGAACGGCTGCGGAAAGACTACGCTCATGAAAATCATTGACGGAAGAATTGAACCGGATTCCGGGACGCTCACAATCGGACAGACCATCCGGATCGGATATTATACGCAGGAGATTGAACAGACAAAAGAAGCGGGAATTGCGTATATGGATCCGAAGCTTCGGGTCATTGATTATATCAAAAATACCGCCGAATATGTCCGGACAAAGGATGGGCTGGTATCGGCATCCGCCATGCTGGAAAAATTTCTGTTTCCACCGGAAGAACAGTACAGTGAAATTGAAAAGCTCTCCGGCGGAGAAAAGCGACGGCTGAATCTTCTGCGTGTGCTGATGGAGGCTCCGAATGTTCTGATTCTGGATGAGCCCACCAATGATCTGGATATTACAACACTTGCGATACTGGAGGACTATCTGGACAGCTATGACGGGATTGTGATTACCGTCTCCCATGACCGGTATTTTTTGGACCGTGTGGTTACGAGAATTTTTGCCTTTGAAGAAGGCGGTGTTCTCCGGCAATACGAGGGAGGATATACCGATTACCGGCAGAAGCTTGCAGAAAGTGAGGACATAACCCAAAGTCCCCAGGTTTCTTCCAAAAAGCAGGAATCCGCCTCCCGTGATACCTGGACTCACGAGAAAAAGCTTAAGTTTACGTTTAAGGAACAGAAAGAATATGAAACCATAGAGGATGACATTGCGGCAATCGAAGAACGGCTGGACGAAATCGAAAAAGAGATGACTGCTGCAGCCAGAGACTTTGTAAAGCTGAATGAACTGACAGGAGAAAAAGAGACGCTGGAAGCAGAGCTGGAAGAAAAAATGGAGCGCTGGGAGTATCTGGAAGAGCTTGCGGCAAAGATTGCAGGTCAGTAAGGGAAGGATGGGAAAAGAAATGGAACAGCCACATAAAAGACGTGTCCGCTACAAGGGAACACATCCGAGAAAATATGAAGAAAAATACAAAGAATTGAATCCGGAAAAGTATGCCGATACGGTTCAGAAGGTCATCAGCAAAGGGAGTACTCCGGCCGGCATGCATATTTCCATCATGGTAGAGGAAATCCTTGATTTTTTGAAGATACAGCCGGGACAAAAAGGGCTGGACTGTACACTGGGATACGGCGGACATACCAAAAAGATGCTGGAGTGCCTGAAGGGACAGGGGCATATGTATGCGCTGGATATTGATCCTATTGAAATTGTAAAGACCAGAGAACGTCTGGAAAAAGCGGGTTACGGACCGGATATACTGACGATTCTGCCGGAGAATTTTGCGAACATTGATCTGGTTGCGCAAAAATACGGTCCTTTTGATTTCCTGTTGGCAGATTTGGGTGTGTCCTCCATGCAGATTGATAATCCTCAGAGAGGTTTTTCATATAAGATTGACGGACCGCTGGATCTTCGTATGAATCCGCAAAAGGGCATATCTGCCGCACAGCGGTTAAAAGAATTGTCCCAGGAAGAACTGGAGGGCATGCTTGTGGAGAATTCCGATGAGCCTTACGCTGCGCGCATTGCGGAAAAAATCATGCAAAAGCTTCGCAAGAAAGAGCCGGTTGAAACCACAACACAGCTTCGGGAAACCATAGAGGAAGCACTTTCTTTTCTGCCGGAGAACAGGGAGAAGAAGGATATTGTCAAAAAGACCTGTCAGAGAACTTTTCAGGCTCTGCGAATTGATGTAAACAGTGAATTTGAAGTGTTGGAGGCGTTCCTGGAGAAACTGCCGGATGTACTGGCACCGGGAGGAAGAGTGGCAATTCTTACCTTCCATTCAGGAGAGGACCGAATGGTGAAAAAGGCCTTTAAACGCTTGGAGAAGGAAGGCATCTTTCGTGAGATATCCAAAGATGTTATCCGTCCTTCGGCCGATGAATGCAGGAAGAATGGGCGTGCACGCTCCACAAAGATGCGGTGGGCAGTGAAATAATTGTATATTTAACACAAAACAGTTGTAAAATCCTTCGTAAATTAGTAAAATATAACTAACACCGAATTATTCGGACTGATTATTTTATTATACATCGTGAAACAAGAACGGACAGAAGGAGGGGTTTCTATGAATATTTACACAACCGACAAGATTCGTAACGTGGTGCTTCTGGGACATGGAGGATGCGGAAAGACTTCTCTGGCAGAGGCGATGGCATATCTGGCTGGTCTTACCGGCCGTATGGGAACGGTGGAAGACGGCAACACCATCAGTGATTTTGACAAGGAAGAAGCAAAGCGGAAGTTTTCCATCCATACTTCCATTCTCCCGATTCCATGGCAGGATGTGAAGGTGAACATACTGGACACACCGGGTTACTTCGACTTTGTGGGCGAGGTGGAGGAAGCAGTTTCCGCGGCGGATGCTGCAGTTATTGTGGTATCCGGCAAGGCAGGAATTGAGACCGGTACAAAACGGGCGTGGGAGCTCTGTGAAAAGATGAATCTGCCGCGCATGATTTTTGTTACGGATATGGATGTGGATAATGCCAGCTACCGTCAGGTTGTGGAAGATCTTCAGACTCTGTATGGAAAGAAAATTGCTCCGTTCCATCTTCCGATTCGTGAGAACGGACAGTTTGTGGGATATGTAAACGTAATCCAGCAGAAGGCAAAGCGCTGGAACGATAAGGGAACCGTGGACAAATTTGATGTGCCGGATTATTCCATGGAGAATCTGAAAATCTGCAGGGATGCGCTTCTGGAAGCAGTGGCGGAGACCAGTGAAGAGTTTATGGACCGTTATTTTAACGGGGATGAATTTTCTGAGGATGAAATTCGTCAGGCTCTCCGCGTAAATGTGATAGACGGTTCCATTGTTCCGGTTCTTATGGGCTCCAATGTGATGGCGCGCGGCATGTATACTCTGATGGCGGATATTGTCAAGTATTTTCCAAGTCCGGATAAGAGAAGCTGTGCAGGTATCAATACGAAGACTAACGAAGTATATCAGGCGGATTATGATTTTTCCAAGCCGAAGAGTGCGTATATTTTCAAGACAATTGTAGATCCTTATATTGGAAAATATTCTTTAATCAAGGTGAATTCAGGAGTACTGAAAACGGACGATGTGTTATATAATTATCACAGGGATTGTGAGGAGAAGATTGGCAAGCTCTATGTCATCCGCGGCAGCAAGACCGAGGAAGTAAAGGAACTGCATGCAGGTGATATCGGAGCTCTGGCAAAGCTGACGAAAACCCTTACGACAGATTCCCTGTCCACCAAGAGCAATCCGGTTGCCTATATCCGCGCAAATATTTCCAAGCCTTATGTTTCCATGCGCTATAAGGCAAAGAATAA
>JAQXZD010000076.1 GCA_029227035.1 Lachnospiraceae bacterium | reverse complement strand
ACATCTGCGAAGAATTCAGAAGCTGCGCTGTTACCATTGATTGTTCCCGTTACAACCATCTTACCGTTACAGGTTACGTTACCGTTTACAGTTCCCTGAATGTCAAAAGAACCGTCTGAAGTAATATCTCCGGTAAGAGTGGTTCCTGCCGTAATGACGGAAGTCTCATCTGCTACCGCTGCAGGATTAATCTGTGTATTCGGGGTTGTCTTTGTTTCCATTGTGATATCGCTCATTTTCTTCTCCTCTTTTGCTGTTGTTTTTTCTGTTTCCGTTTTCGTCTCCGGCTGCTTTACTTCCTTTGTCTCCGGAATCGGCGCGCTCTTTGGCTGCTCCGGTTCAGGCTTTGTCTCTTCTTCATTTTTCACCTGTTCTAGCAGTCCGTCAAGCTTGGAAAGCTCAGACTTGACATCCACCTCTTCGCTTAAGGTATCGACAACCAGTTCTTCTTCCTTTTCCTCATTCTCAGTCAAATCTGCCCCCGGCATCATCTCGTTTACTGCCTGTGAAAAATCTTCCTTAAAATCTTTGAATAATCCCATTGTATTTCCTCCATCTCACGTTTATTCAACACTATCCGCTTTAATGTATTGAATTACATCTGTGTTTTCATCAATCGGCAAAATCTCTGCATTCATCTTCTGTAATGCATCAATTAACGGACCAAGCGCCTCTACCGTTGCTGACTTATTTTCTCCGTCATGCAGAAGCACAACGGATGTCTTGTAACGAACTACCCCTTCTGTGACATTCTTTACCACATCTTCCGTAGTATAGTCCTGCGCCGTATCTCCGGCCGAAACATTCCAGTCAAAATAAGTGATTCCATCATCATTCAGTATGCGGACAAACTCTGCCATATCAACGTTGCTGATTTCATTACTGCTTCCACCCGGAAACCGGTAATACAGACTCTTTGTTCCCGTAACCTGATCCAGATAACCGGAAATCTTATCCAGGTCCTGTTTGAATGCATCTGTAGAAGCATATATGGTGCTGTATTTATTGGAATAAGAATGCATTCCCAGTGTATGCCCCTCGTCTGCGATTCTCTGATATACAGCCTTCATCTCCTCGGAGTCATCCCCTGCGACAAAAAAGGTTGCCTTCACATTCTTTTCCTTCAAAACGTCTAAAATCTTATCCGTATTGGTTCCCGGACTACCGTCAAAGGTGAGATACACCTTATGTGTATCTCCCTCCTTCGCCATGTTATCCGGCGAATCAATTCCGGTCTGAACAGTATTTTGGGATACTGTCTTCTCTGCTTCCTGCTGGGTATCCGCTCCTGTCGCCTCTGTATTGTCACTGCGCTCGGTTGCGTCCGGAACCACCGCCTCATTCTGCCCTGCGGTAAGCCGGTCCACCTGACGATTCAGATTCACAACCTGAACTGACAAAAAGATAATAGCCAGCAGAGAAACAATCATCCAAACCGCAATCGTAAGAACGATTCCATTCTTCATACGATTAATGCGGTTTCGTCTTTGGCGCTGTTGATCCAGCACTTTTGTATCCTTTGTACTCATCTTATTCCTCCGCTGAGAAAATTCTCTTTACTATTTTACCATATTTTCATATCTTGTAAAGAAAAGTTCCTGTTTTTTTAAAAAAGGAGTGCACAATCTGCAAGATTATACACTCCTTCCATCTGCCTGCCTCACAAAAAAGCGACATCCGCTATACTTAGTTTCCCATCTGAGCAGCAACCTCTGCAGCGAAATCTTCGTTCTTCTTCTCCAGTCCCTCACCTGTCTCAAAACGGACAAACTTCTTAACAGACACATCTGCGCCAACTTCCTTGGAAACCTGCTCTAAATACTTGCCAACGCTCTGCTTGCCATCTTCTGCCTTGACATAAACCTGATCCACAAGACAAATCTCCTTGAACTCTTTGTTCAGACGTCCCTTAATCATTCCGTCAATCACCTTCTGTGGCTTCTGGGACTCCTTCGGATCATTTGCAATCTGTGCACGAAGAATCTCTTCCTCATGCTGCTTGTATTCTTCACTGATTTCAGATTCTGTCACATACTTCGGATTCAATGCTGCAATCTGCATTGCGATATTGGTCAGTGCTTCCTTTACCGCATCATTGACTACTGTTGTCTCAGCCTGAACAATTACACCGATTCTTCCGCCGCCGTGTACATAAGATACGACACATCCGTTGTCTGCAGCAACTTTCTCAAAACGACGAATCTTAAGGTTTTCTCCGATAACGGCAACCTGCTCAACAAGTGCATCGTTCACGCTCTTGGAAGTATCCTCATTCCAAGGCTCTGCCATAAATGCATCGATATCGGCAGCATCTGTACCAAGTGCCTGCTTTGCAACCGCATCAACAAAAGTCTTAAACTTATCATTCTTTGCTACGAAATCTGTCTCGGAATTTACCTCAACTACTGCAGCCGTCTTACCGTCTTCGGAAACAATAACGTCACAGAGTCCCTCTGCAGCGATTCTGTTTGCCTTCTTCTCAGCCTTTGCCTGTCCGTTCTTTCTCAGGAACTCAACAGCCTCATCCATATTTCCGTTTGTCTCATTCAGTGCTTTCTTACAATCCATCATTCCTGCGCCGGTCATCTCACGCAGTTCTTTTACCATAGCAGCCGTAATTGCCATCTTTATATCCTCCAATTTTATGATTAATTATGCCTCTGCGGCTTCCTCTTCTGCCACTTCTTCCGCAACAGTCTCTTCTGCACCCTGCTTTGCCTCGATAACAGCATCTGCCATCTTGGAAACGATCAGCTTGACAGCTCTGATTGCATCATCGTTACCCGGAATTACATAGTCAAGCTCATCCGGATCACAGTTTGTATCTGCAATACCAATCAAAGTGATTCCCAGTGACTGTGCTTCCTGAATACAGATTCTTTCCTTCTTCGGATCAACAACGAAAATTGCATCCGGAATTCTCTTCATTTCCTTGATTCCGCCGAGATTCTTCTCTAACTTCTCCCACTCCTTCTTCAGAGCGATGACTTCCTTCTTTGGCAGAACATCAAAAGTTCCGTCCTCAGACATTGCCTCAATCTCCTTCAGGCGTGCAATACGGCTCTGAATGGTTCTGAAGTTGGTCAGCATACCACCTAACCATCTCTCATTTACATAATACATTCCGCAACGCTCAGCCTCTGTCTTGATAGCATCCTGAGCCTGCTTCTTTGTTCCAACAAAAAGAATTGTTCCACCCTGTGCTGCAATATCAGAAATTGCATCATATGCCTCGTCTACCTTGCCAACAGACTTCTGCAAATCGATAATGTAGATTCCGTTGCGCTCTGTGTAGATGTACGGAGCCATCTTAGGGTTCCATCTTCTGGTCTGATGTCCGAAATGAACACCTGCCTCAAGTAACTGCTTCATTGAAATTACGCTCATTTTTCTTACCTCCATTTGGTTGTTTTCTTCCATACACGAGTTTTTCGACCTACCATCGGAAAGCGTAAATCCGACACCTGAGTCCTCCTGTATGTGATTGATTAATTAAAAGCCTTTGGCATTATACCATACCAAAGGCTTTTGTGCAAGTCTATTCCATAGAAAATATTCACTTTTATTCCGGTTTTGCAGTCAGTTTCTCGGCGATTTGTTTATAGGTCATTCCCTGCTTTAATTCAAATTCACCGACACAGATCAGATTATCATAATCGTTCTCCTGCATATATTTCCGGAATTTTTCAGCATCATCTACCATTCCTGCTTTATAGAGATTCTCCGCAATATTACGGCACACCTCTCCCTTGGATACCTTGAACATGATGGTTTCGTCCTCATCCTTCTTTTCTTTCTTTTTGGTATCCTTCTTTTTTTCTTTCTCTGTATCCTTTTCCTTCTCTTTTTCTTCCGTCTGTGTATCCGGCTTAACGGTCGGTTCCGCCGTCTGCGTCACTTCCTGTGTTGCCAGAAGATTTTCGGAAGCCTCCTCGGTCTCCTCCGGCATAATCATTCCCAGTTCGGATGCCCGCTCCATCGCCTTTTCATCCGTCATGACGCCGCCCTTCAGATGAAAACAAATCATCAGAATTATGGATGCAATCAGAATTCCCAATCCGCATCCGCGTAAATAATACTTAAACCTCACTTGTCTCTTCTCCTCTGAATAATCCGATTACAAGCCTTACCTCGCCAAGGCCAAGCCCCAGCGCTCTGGCAATCTCAACATCCGACATGCCCTGCTGATGCATGGCAAGAATCCTTCCGTTATGATTGTTTGTGTCCTCTTTTTTCTCCTGTGGCACATCCGGCTCCTGCGGTACTTCAACCGCCGCCTCTGCCTGCGGACTTATGACAGGCTCTTTCTTTTGCTGTGGCAGTGCTGCTTCTCTTTCAACCTCTTTTACAGCTCTTGAAAGATTCGCAAGCACTTCACTTTCCGTATTTCGAATCTGCTCGGAAAACTGATTGATCTTTGCCGTCATATCGGTAAGCTCCGCATGCTTGTCATTCAACATATTGTATAAGAATAAGATTTCATTATGTGTCTTATTCATTGAATCCATAATGGTATTGGAAAACTCATCGATTGCCATGATTTTCTCATTGGTTTCCTTTTCGGTTGCGCGTTTTACCTCTTCCTGTTCCTCTTCCAAAACACGCTCAATCACACTTTCGATTTTGTCTCCCGAATTTTTCAATTGTCGCTCGACAATGATTTTCAATTCTTTCTCACTAAGCTTTGTGATTTCTTCCATATCCTTCGGCGATAATTTTTCCTGAATCAGAAAACTTACCAACAGAAAAACCACGCCGACTATTATCAGTACGATTTCAACTCCAGTCATGTCCCAACCTCATATCTTAATGTCAAAGCCACTGCTCTGCTTTTGTATCACACGTCCGTCTTCTTTCCGGTTCTTGTCCTTTTTTTGCCCATTCCGCTTTCCGGAATACTTATTCTTACCTTCTTCCCTGGCATCCGTATGGTTATCTGTCTTGTCACTGTCCTGTGACTGCAACACCTGATGCCGCAACTGATCTGCCCGGTTTTCCACCTGCCCCTGTATGTTCTGCTGATCCACCATAGGCTTTGCATCTTCCTGATGCTTGATGGATTCCACATCATTCATTCTCTGTATCATCGCATAGTTTATCGGTCCTACCGGCATAGTTTCATTCCCCCCTTACTCCGTAAGCAAATTCAGATATCCGCCCATCTTCTTACGCATTTTCAAGAGTCCCTTGGTGTGAAGCTGGGATACACGCGACTCCGAAACGGATAATATCTTGCTGATTTCTTTGAGTGTCATATCCTCATAATAATACAGCTCAATTACCTGTCTCTCCTTCTCCGTCAAAATCTCCAAAGACGCCGACAGCATTTCTTTGAGCTCACTTTCTTCTATCACTTCCTCCGGCTGTGAAAAGCGTTCATGCCCGCCGGTATCTATCATCGGTTCCGGTCCGTTTTCCTCAAATTCATTCAAAGACACTACATTGGTAACTTTAACCTGTGACTGCCAGCTCAGAAGTTCCTCGTCCGTCAGTCCAAGTTCCTTTGCAAGCTCCTCATCCGTCGCCATCTTTCCGGTTCGCATCTCAATTGCTTTCATGGCTTCGTCCATCTTGCGCTGACGCTGGCGCACAGTCCTCGGAATCCAGTCCATCATACGAATCTGATCCAGAATGGCTCCGCGAATCCGAAGACTTGCATAGGTTTCAAACTTCACATTTTTGGTGGTGTCGAACTTGTCAATTGCATCAATGAGTCCAAAGATTCCATAACTTACCAGATCATCATATTCCACATTATACCCAAGATACATGCTGAGTCTTCCGGCAACCAGCTTGACAAGCTGTGCATATTCAATTATCAACTGCTCTCTTATTTCCTGCGTTGGCTTTTTCCGGTACGCATCCCAGAGCTTTTCCTTATCAACACTCTTCATTCAGTTAGCTCCAGTTTATTCACTGTCCTTCGAATCCATATTCTCTGCCCCATTCTCCTGGGTTTCTTCTTTTGGATTTCCTTCGGTATTCTGTACTCCCTCTGCGCTTTGCCCGTCCTCTTCGGTAGCCTCTTCCGCAGATTCCCCGTCCTGTTCACCTTCTTCGGATGCTTCTTTATCCATGTCTTTAAAGTTTCGATCCAGAACGATCTTTACAACAATGCCAATCACATAAAAAATCACCAATACAAGCAACAATTGCTGCAACATCTTCGTAAGCGGCAGCCCATAATAAATCGATAAAATACTGTCAATCAGCCCCGCTGCCAGCATAATAATTGCCGGCACTGAATTTGTCTTCATGTCAACACCCCTCTATATTACTTTAATATCTTTTCCAACTGACTTGATTAAAAAATCTCCGTTTTCACAGTTCAGTACCACCGTTCGACCGTAATTTAAGCCGGTGTCTTCCGCCAAAAGCGGAATCTTAAGCTCCTTCAGAATATCTCGCGCCGCTTCTGCATTCCGGTCTCCCACATGTCCCATGGACGACAGTCCATTTGTCTCAAACATACAGGCTCCTCCGGCAATTTTTGCAACCAGTCTGCGTTGATTTGCCCCTGCCGCAATCATCTGTTTCAGGAGCTCACGTATTCCGGTATCTCCGAATTTTGCAATATTCGTATTGTTTTTCAGCTTTGTACTGTCCGGAAGCATATAGTGAACCAAACCTCCGACTTTGGTTGACGGGTCATACAAAGTCAGTCCAATGCAGGATCCAAGCCCCAGCGTTGTCAAAGTATCCGGAGCCCGTCCCACCTTAAGGTCGGCCATGCCAACTTTAATCACTTGTCCCATATTTTCATTCTCCTACATCTGAATGCCAAGTGAGCTCAGAATCTTGGCATAAGAGTCTTCTTCCGGCATCAAAATGAAATAACCATCTATCATGCGGTCATCCCCGAATTCTGTCTCTATGAGAAGCGCATTGTTTCCATACTGTCCAAACTGAATCGCCGGAACACTTAGGATTGCCGCTGCCATATCCACGGCAATATAAGGTATGGATGGAGCTATATTCAGATTCGTCATGCTTGACAACGCCGACAGATAAGAGGCCGTAATAATATTTCCAATCTCTTTCATTGCCGACAAATCCATCTCATCAAAGGGTTCCATATTGTCCGGATCTTTTCCCATCAGTCTGTTCACCAGATAATGCGCCGAATCCATCTGCATAAGGAACATCATGCTTCCGGTAATATCGTGCGTAACTTCAAGGAAAATACCAACTATAATCTCATCCTCCGGGCAGATGGCAGAGCTCAATTTCGCTGCATCCATAAGCTCTACTTTTGGGACTTTCATATCAATCTGCTCGTTAATCATAGCTGCCAGAGATGTTGTTGCGTTACCGGCTCCGATATTTCCAATTTCACGAAGGACATCCATATACATGTCATTTACATGATCTAATGTAAATTCTCCCATAATTCCTCCAATAACCATGTATAGTGAGGCGTAACCTCACTATACAAATTATGCGTTGTCTTTTTCTTCGATTATTGCATTGATTTCAAAAAGTGAAATCAACTGCTCGCCATGTTTTCCAATTCCGTTAATAAAGGTATCTTTCACATGATGGGAACTGATATTATTATTTTCAATCTCATTCTCCGAAAGATTGACAACTTCACAAACCTCATCTACAAGTACACCGATAGAACCTTTTTCCTCTATCTTTAAGATAATAATACGGGACTTGTCCGTAAACACGTCATCCTCCAGACCCATCTTCTTACGGATACTCATAACGGGGATAATCTCACCTCGCAGGTTGATAACGCCTTTAAAATAAACCTGTGCCTTTGGCACCCTCGTAATCTTCTGCATACGGACAATGTTATCCACATAGCTGATATCAATTCCATACTTTTCGCTGCCGAGCTGAACAACAATATACTGTTTAATCTCTGTCTCGGCATTGTCTATTTTCTCAATTTTTGTCTTTTCTGCTTCCATGTGTTCACCCCCACGATTACATCAGTGTGTTTACATCCAGAATCAGTGCAACTTCACCATCACCAAGAATCGTAGCACCACTGATCAATTTATTGCCATTGATATATTTTCCTAAGGACTTAATAACGATTTCCTGCTGTCCCATAAGATCATCCACAACAATTCCGACCTGATTGTCTCCGCGATTGACAATAACCACGATAAGGTTCTCCGGTTCATCCTCAAGCGGCTCAATATCCAAAAGCTGATCCAAACGAATCAACGGAATAACGCTTCCGCGCAGATGAATCACTTCCTTATTCTCCACATATTTAATGTCGCTGACCGGAACACTTTCAATGTTGGAGATGGAGCCTAATGCAATCGCATACTTTTCATCTCTTACGACAACCATAAGGGCCTGAATAATCGCCAGGGTCAGAGGCAGACGTACCGTAAAGGTCGTTCCCTCTCCCAGCTTTGTCTTGACTTCAACATCACCGCCAAGCTGTTCGATGTTGGATTTTACAACATCCAGTCCGACTCCTCGTCCGGAGATATCCGTAATCTTCTTTGCCATGGAGAAACTCGGCATGAACAACAGATTAACGATTTCCTTCTGCGTCATCACCTCAGCCTGTTCCTCAGTAATGATTCCACGCTCAAGTGCCTTATTCTTAACAGCCTCCGTGTCAATACCGTTACCGTCATCGCCAACCTGAATGATAACGTTGTTTCCTTCCTGATATGCATTCAGGAAAATGTTACCAACTTCCGGCTTTCCTCTTTCCAGACGAAGTGCCGTATCCTCAAGACCATGGTCTGCGGAATTACGCAGTAAATGCTGCAACGGATCTCCAATCTGATCCACAACGGTTCTGTCCAGCTCGGTATCTTCACCGGTCATAACCAGTTCCATCTTCTTGTTCAGTGTTCTGGACAGGTCTCGAATCATACGAGGGAACTTGTTTACAACGCTCTCAATAGGCACCATTCGTGCTTTCATGACAGACTCATGAAGACTGGTTGTAATTCTCTCCAGATACTCAATCTGCTCATGGAATCCCTGATTGTTAAATCCTCCGTCCTCAGAAGAACTGATGGATACAATACTGTTCTTTGCAATAATCAGCTCAGACACCTGATTCATCAGAGTATCCAGCTTTTCAATATCCACACGTACCGTCCGGTTGGTTGCAGGCTTTCCTGCAGCCGCCTTCTTGGCCGGAGCAGATGCTTTTTTCTCTGCAGGCTTTGCAACAGGCTTAGCTGCACTCTCTGTCTCTGCAGGCTTTGTCTCTTCCTGCTTTTCTTCCTGATGCAGAGCAAAGTTTTCGAGTTCCTCGCCCTCTACCTTTTCAATCTCAGAGACATTCTCCGCTGCGCTCTTAACCTTGCCAAAGCTTTCCTGCGTTGCAAGATAAATGCTGAAATCCTGCTCAAATTTTTCATCTTCAATATCCTGTGAGCTTGGTCTGTATACAAGAATCTGTCCGAACTCTCCCACTGCGCGGAACACCAGAAATGCCCTTGCTGCTTTTAACAGACAGTCTTTCTGTACCGTAATCGTCATGCCGTATACATGCATGCCGGCTTCTTTTGCGCTGTTCAGTTCATTTCTCTCCTGATCCGTCAGCTCAACCTGAAGATACTTTTTGTCTGAAGCTGCCTGTTCCTGTGAAGCTGCAGCTTCTTCTTTTGCCGGCTGCGTCTCTGCCGGCGTCTCACCGGATGCTTTTGCAATGAAATTATTCAATTCCTTGATAATAACTTCATTGTCCTCTTCACCCTCGTCGGAAGTCGCTTTAACGTTCTCCAGATAACCGTCAATAGCATCCAGACATTTGAATAACAAATCAATCATCTGGCTGTCCACGGCAATCTTATCACTTCTGACTTCCTGGAACACATTTTCCATATCATGGGTAAGATGCTGCATTCTCTTAAAGCCCATTGTGCCGGCCATTCCCTTTAACGAATGGGCTGCACGGAAGATCTCGTTGATCACATCCTTATTATCCGGCTCTTTTTCCAGCTCCATGATACAGTCACTTAAGGTCTGTAAATGTTCTCCGCTTTCATCGATAAATATTTCAAGATATTGGCTTACATCCATGCTATTTTACCCCCACATTCTTTGTGATTGTTTTAGCAACTTCATCCAACGGTACTATTTCATCAACAATGCCTGTTTCCGCAATTGCTTTTGGCATACCATAGACAATGGAAGACTCTTCATCCTGTGCAATGACATATACATTCTTGCTTCTTGCAAGGGACAGGATTCCATTGGTTCCATCGGCTCCCATACCTGTGAGCACTACGCATACCACCGTATCATAAGCGGTTTTTGCCAGCGAATCAAATGTCACATTCGCACACGGCTTAAGCCCGCCGATGGCAGGGATGCTGTCATTCAAAACGATGCGATGGCCTCCGTCCGGTGTACACGCAACTTCCATGTGCAGTCCTCCCGGGGCTACGTATACGCACCCTTTCTCCAGCTTTTCTCCGTCCTCTGCCTCTTTCACCCGCACCTTGCTCAATTCGTTCAGCCGCTCCGCCATTGGCTTCGTAAAGCCCACCGGCATATGCTGAACCAGTATCATCGGTGCATCCAGATTTCTCGGCAGTGACGGAATCACCTGCTGAAGAGATTTCGGTCCGCCTGTGGAACAGGCAAGTGCAATCAGCTTATTTCTTCCAAGGCTTTTTCCGGCTCCCACTTTTGGCATCACCGTAGCTGTTTTTGGCGCCACCGTTGTCTTCCGCAAAAAAGCACTGTTTATAACAGACAGAAAATACTGCTTGAACTCATCGCCCTTAGCCTCTATGATATTTCCCGGTTTGGTTACAAAATCAATTGCCCCCCTTTCCTTTGCCGCCGCCGTGATGTCCGAGTTCTTTTTCGTATAACTGCTCACCATGACGACTTTTGCCTTAATTCCTTCTTTTTGTAACCGCTCCAGCAATTGTAATCCGTCCATACGAGGCATATTCACATCGAGCACGACTCCGTCGTAGCTTTTGCTCTTAAGCTTCTCGTATGCTTCCAGACCGTCTCTGCAATAATCCGTTGCTTCAAGATTACTATCTGAGTTTATTATATCACACTCAACTCTTCTCATGAGTGCAGAATCATCAACAACTAAAATGTTTTTGCGCATATAATCACCCAAGCTCTTTCTTTCGAAGCTTTCTCTCTTCTTCAAAGACAAAATGAACAATTTTTTCTCTGTCTTTCAAATCTTTATACATAAATTTAACGCGGTTCACGTATTTTTCTTCCTTAACATTTTCCTGTCGAAACGTGTCAATCACTTTTCCGACCAGATAAAGAACACCTGCCGGTCCGTTGTTGGTAATCCTTATTGCAAGAAAAATGTACTGATTTTTCCGCAACGGCTTTTCCGAAACAAAACGGACTCCGCCTCCGCTGATGTCCTGCGTGACGCCTTTCAATTCCGCATCCGTGTAAGCCGGTTTCTGAATCTCCATCATAAGCTCACGCGTAGTTTTTAAAGCTGCAACCTTATCGGTAATCTCATAATATTCAATATAAGTGGTAAAAGGTATCCGGAAAAAACCTCTTCTCTGAAACTTAACCAGGTCACTGACCAGAAGCACTGAGAGAAATGCAAGATTCCCCCTGTAATACCTGTCCGTAACAATGCCCCGACAATGATATAATCCGTTTTTCGTATAAAAAACCAGACTGTATTCCCTGCTCACTTGAAGAAGTTTTAACTTTCCTCCGTAAGTCGGCATCAGAATCTCCAGCTTGTTATCCCCAAGGATATCACTTACGCTGCTCAGATAGGTCTGTTCATCCTCATGCTGCAACTCTTCAGAATCAGTCTGGTAAATCATTTTAATATCAATTTTGTCGCCGGGAGTAATCGTATTCATAAGTCTCATAGGTCTGTTCTCCTCTTATCTTATCCCTTTATAAAAATGTTGGAAAAAATCTGTGAGATCCCCCAATACGCCTGTGTACTGTCATGCGTTCCATTCAGCAGATTTCCCGCAAGTACCTCAAATGCTCTGGCAGACTTTGACTTCGGCTCAAAAAGCGAAACGGTCTTCTGTTGCCGTACCGCCTTCTCCAGCATAATGTCCTGCGGCACCGCCCCAAGATAATTCAGACTGCCGCGCAAAAATTGTGCCACAACCGTATTCAGCTTATTATATACAGCCTCCCCCTCCTGCATCGTCCTGACTCTGTTGGAGACCACATGGATTGTTGTCCCGTCCGGAGAAAAATAAGGATTGCTGTACAAAGCCTTAAGCAGTGAATACGCATCCGTAAGGGAACTCGGTTCCGGTGTGGAAACCAGAATCACTTCCGGACTCGCCATCACAAATTCCAATACCTGGTCAGAGATTCCCGCCCCTGTATCTATAATAATAAAATCTGCGATTTCATTCAACTCATTTATGGAATTTACCAGATAAATAATCTGTTCCCGCGTAAGATTATTCAGACCGACAATACTGGAGCCCCCGGAAATAAAACCGATATCCATGGGACCTTTGGTGATAATCTCTTTGATACTCTTTCCCCGGAAAACAAAATCGGAAAGATTGTATTGCGGAATGGCATCAAACATAACCTCCACATTGGAAAGCCCGAAATCCGCATCAAAAATAATAACCCGCTTATTTGCTTTTCTGAGCTGAACAGCAAGATTAACGGCAAGATTAGACTTTCCCACACCGCCTTTTCCGCTTGTGACAGTAACGACTCTTGCGGTATTCTGTATATTCTGATTGCGCATTTTTATCACGTTGCGCAACTGTTGTGCCTGATCCATCACAAGTTGCCTCCTAGTAGCTGTTTCACGATCTTTTGTGTGTCAAATATCTCTAAATCATCCGGAACATTCTGCCCGTTTGTGGCATAAGAAAGCTCCACCCCCGAATACAACTTGATATTCAATAAGTTTCCGTATGTCATTGTCTCATCAAGCTTTGTAAATATCAGCTTAAACTCGGATATCTCACGGTATACATCCACAATATCCAATAAGTCTTTGTACTTTGTTGTCGCACTTAAAACAAGGTACACTTCCTTCTCAAATTCTTCCTTCACCCCCTGGATAAGCTTCTGCATATCGTCTCTCTGCGTCTTGTTCTTATGAGAAAATCCTGCAGTATCCACAAATACAAAATCATAATCCATATATTTTTCAATTGCCTCGTTCAGTTCATCCGCAGAGTACACAATCGACATCGGTGCCTCTAAAATCTCTGCATACACCCGAAGCTGCTCCGTTGCCGCAATACGGTAGGTATCGGAGGTCACAAAGGCAACCTTTTTCTCGTATTCCACCTTGTACTTGGACGCAATCTTGGCAATTGTTGTTGTCTTTCCCACTCCTGTCGGTCCGATAAAAAACAATACCTTCGGTTTTGTACCGGACAGCTCAATCGTCTTCGGCTGTCCAAAGCGAAGAATGAGCTTCTGATACACATTTGAGAGAATGGTATCCACACTGTTTCCAGGACGAATCAGCTTCTCCACTTCGCCGAGAATCTGGTTAATATACTTCTCATCCACCTCGTTTTTTAACAGTGTCCCGTATAAAATCCTCATAAAATTCAGCTCTTCGGAGGTTGGTGCATTCTCCAACTCAAGTTCCATTTTACCATAACTTAAACTTTTTTCCAATCGGTTTGACAGATCATCCAGTCTCTCCTCCAGCTTTTTTTCCGCAGAGTTCTCTTTTTTGTCAGCTTCCTTTTTCTCCACAGGATTTGCTGCCTTTACCGTTTTTTCCGCTTCCTGCTTTACAGCTTTGGCAAAATCCGCTTTCTTCTCCGGCTGTTTGGAAATGTCGATTTTTTCATCTGCAATTACATTGATACTCTCATGCATTTTTTTAATATCAGCTCCTGCACCCGGTACCTGAAACGGAACCGGTTCCTTTTCATCCAACGCCGCCGTAACCTCAAAAGTAGATTTCTTGAAGGCTCGAAACAATCCCTTCGGTTTCACTTCACGGATATTCATGATTACCGCTTTCTCACCAAATTCCTGCTTCGCCTTCTCTAGCGCCTCTTCCTGTGTTTTTCCCTGAAATTTATTGATTGTCATTTACGCTGTCACCATCCCAACTGACTGCAGCTCCACATTCGATTCAACCTCGTTGTAGGATACCACAATCAGATCCTTAAAGTATTCTTCCGTCAATTTCTTAAAGTACATCCGCACAATCGGAGATGTTATGATAATCGGACTCTTTCCGATATCTTCCAGTTTTCTGGTTTCCGTCTCAACGGAATCCATAATTGCTTTTGTCTTATCCGGATCCATGGTAAGATAAGCTCCCTGCTCCGTCTGTTTTACGGAAGACATAATCTCCTGTTCCACCTTCGGATCCAGAGTGACAACGCTGGTTGTCTCGTTGGCCGGAAAGTATTTGCCGGAGATTGCACGTTTTAAGCTCTGTCTTACATACTCCGTCAGCACATCCGTATCTCTTGTTGTCTGTGCATGGTCAGCAAGGGACTCGAATATCGTGAGAAGATCCCTGATGGAAATTCCCTCTTCCAGAAGGTTCTGAAGAACCTTTTGAATCTCACCAAGCCCAAGCAGCTTCGGTGTAAGCTCGTCCACCAGTACCGGGTTTGTCTCTTTCAAATTGTTGACCAGATTCTGGACATCCTGTCTGGTAAGAAGCTCTGCAATATGGCTCCTGATTACCTCCGTCAAATGCGTTGCAATGATGGAAGGTGCATCGACAACCGTATATCCAAGACTCTCCGCACGCTCTCTCTGTGCCTCTGTAATCCAGATTGCCGGGAGATGGAACGAAGGCTCAAATGTCGGAATACCGGTAATTTCTTCCTCTACATATCCCGGATTCATAGCCATATAATGGTCAAACAGAATCTCTCCTTCCGTTACCTGAACACCCTTAATCTTGATAATATACTGATTCGGATTCAACTGAATATTATCACGGAGACGAATGATTGGAACCACCGTACCAAGTTCCAGAGCCACCTGTCTTCGAATCATGACCACTCGGTCAAGAAGGTCTCCGCCCTGGTTAACATCCGCAAGCGGAATAATACCGTAACCAAACTCCAGCTCAATCGGATCAACCTGAAGCAGGGATACCACATTCTCCGGTTTTCTTATCTCCTCCGCCTCGGTTTCTGCCTGCTGAACCTCCTCGACGATGCTCTCCTCTCCGATGTTCTTACTGATAGATCTTCCTGCAATGATAAATGCCAGTCCGAAGCCGATAAACAAAATCGGATTCAGAGGTGTTGCGATTCCCAGAAATACAATTACGCCACCTACGATATAGAGAACCTTCGGAATTCCAAAGAGCTGCTTTACCAGAACACCTGAGAAATCAGCTTCGTTAGAACCTTTGGTGACCAGAATACCTGTGGAAAGAGAAATCAAAAGTGACGGAATCTGTGATACCAGTCCATCACCGATGGTAAGGAGTCCGAAATGTCCAATCGCTTCCCCAAACGAAAGTCCCATATTCATGACACCCATGATTGTTCCACCGATTAAGTTGATAAACGTGATAATCAGACCTGCGGTTGCATCTCCCTTAACGTACTTGGTAGCACCATCCATGGAACCGAAGAATGCCGATTCTTTCTGAATCTTTTCACGGCGCTCCTTGGCTTCCTCGTCCGTGATTGCTCCGGTATTCAAATCGGCATCAATCGCCATCTGCTTACCAGGCATGGCATCCAATGTAAATCTCGCCGTTACCTCAGATACACGTTCCGAACCTTTGTTGATAACAATAAACTGAATAAGTACCAGCAC
This sequence comes from Lachnospiraceae bacterium, assembly GCA_029227035.1. Taxonomy (GTDB): domain Bacteria; phylum Bacillota; class Clostridia; order Lachnospirales; family Lachnospiraceae; genus Roseburia. The sequence continues at coordinate 37,778 of JAQXZD010000076.1, read as the reverse complement.
AATGAATACGATGGTACCGACAACCATGTTTCCTCCACCAACGAAGTTACCAAAAGTCGTAACGACATTACCAGGATTACCGGTAAGAAGAATCAATCTCGTTGAAGATACATTCAAGGAAATTCTGAATATGGTGGTAAATAACAAAAGTGTCGGGAAAAACGACATATCCAGTACTTCCTTAACGAACAATACATTAAACAAAATAATCAAGGCTATGGAAATGTTCAGCGCAAGCATTACATCCAGCAATATGGAAGGAATCGGTATGATAAAGAATACAACAGCCGCCAGCAAATATAATCCGACACCGATATCAGCCTTTTTAATATTCATCCTGCACTACCTCCTTTCACCTTCTCTATGCATTCTTGATTTTATATACAAATGCCAGAACCTCTGCTACTGCCTGATACAATTCAGGCGGAATCTCTGCCCCCACATCCACATTATGATAGAGCATTCGGGCCAATGGCTTATTTTCTACAATTTCAACATTATTTTCCCTTGCCAGATCCTTGATCTTCTGTGCAAGGAAATCCTCTCCTTTTGCAACAACAACCGGAGCCGCACTCACATCTGCATCATACTTTAACGCAACCGCAAAATGCGTCGGGTTTGTGATGACCACATCCGCTTGCGGGACATCTTTCATCATACGCTTCTGAGACACTTCCTGCATCTTTTTACGCTGACGTCCTTTAATCTGCGGATCTCCCTCTGTATTTTTATATTCGTCCTTCACTTCCTGCTTGGTCATCTTCATATCTTCCTTGAATTTATGCTTCTGATAAGCATAATCCAGAATACCGACCACCAGATACACACAGCCAATCTTAATCCCCGTATCAATAATGATGGTTCCGACCAGCGCAACCGCCTGATTCAGAGACAAATCATAGAGGATAAATAACTCTCCCGCATGATCCTTAATGGAAATATATACGATATATATGATAATCCCAAGTTTCAGGATGGACTTAACCAGTTCAAAAAGCGAATCTTTGGAAAACATCCGCTTAAACCCGCTAATCGGGTTAAATTTTGACAGCTTCGGCTGCATCGGCTTTGTTGTTACCTTCCATCCCACCTGAACCAGGCACACCAGAAATGTAACCACAAATCCAAAGATGAAAAACGGAATCACCGTAAGCATCCATTTGATAATCACGGAATTGATCAGCGACGCTACTGCCTGCGAGGAAAGATATCCTTCATTGATAAGGACAAAATCTTTCATTCCGCCGTAAACAGATTTAAAAACGGAAACCAGATTATCTCCGATAAATGAGATAAAAATTTTCGTGCAGAGAAACAAGACTATCAATTCAAAAGCCGCTGTTAATTCCTTGCTTCTGACTACCTTACCGTCTTTTCTTGCATCCTCCAGTTTCTTGGCGGTGGCAGGCTCTGTCTTTTCCCCGCCTTCACCGTCTTTGGCAAACCACTGAAGGTTATAATCCAATATTTGATTGTCCCAAGTCTTGTCAGTACATACTTTCTGCAATCAATCTCACCATCGTTTTAATCTCTTTAAAAATGTAATCTGCAACGCTTGGAAGCAGAAAAACAACTAAAAGTAATACCATAAAACCAACCAATATCTTAACCTGCATACCGATGGAAAACATATTAACCTGCGGAGCAACCTTTGCCATCACTCCAAGCATGCAGTTTAAAATCATAATACACGCAAAAAACGGAAGGAATATCCGAAATCCTATCACGAATATATCTCCCATGTACCGCGTCATTGCCGTCAGCAAATGGTCCCATGCAAACTTCTGCCCCGCAATCGGAATGACCGAAAAAGAATCGGCAATCGCCTTCATCAGGTAATTGTGGAAATTGGAGCAAATCAGCAGAAGCATCACAAAATAGTAATACAGATTACCGGTTAATGTCATCTCTGTTCCCATATCCATGTTGAACTCTGTCGCCATGGACAGACCGATATCCATATCAATCATATTACCGGCAAACAAAACAATAGAATTACAGATACTGGCTGCAAAACCAATCATCAGACCTGTAATTCCCTCCTTAAGGACAACCACCGCATATCCGACCACGCTTTCATACTCCAGCTCCGGCCGGGACACGACTCCGTACATAAGAACGGAAACCAAAAACGCAAGTCCTATCTTTGTCTGGTTCGGAATACCCTTTTGCCCCAAAACAGGCGCAACAAATATAAAGCAGGACATCCTCACCAGAATCAAAAGAAAATATTCAAAATTTTCTACTGTAAACGCATAATTAACCATACTTCATGCATTATCCCATGCTCAGATAAATATTAAAATCTCCCCATAATCTTTGAATCAGCTCTCCCATGTTGTCCAGCATCCATGAGCCACAAATCATGAGGGTTACAAATACTGCCAGAATCTTCGGCACAAAAGTGAGCGTCTGTTCCTGAATGGACGTAACTGTCTGAAAAATACTGATAATCAAACCAACCACAAGAGAAACCACCAAAAGCGGCGCTGCCGTAATGATAATGGTATAAATGGCATCTCTCGCAATATCCAATACTGCTTCCTGTGTGATCATACGTGCCTCCCTTAATAGAATGTGCTGACAAGCGAACCAATCACAAGATTCCAACCGTCAGCCAGTATAAACAATAAGATCTTAAACGGCATAGAAATCGTCGTAGGCGGAAGCATCATCATACCCATTGACATCAGAACTGATGCAACCACCATATCAATCACGATAAACGGTATGTAAATCAAAAATCCCATGATGAATGCCTTACGAAGCTCACTGATAATAAAGGCCGGAACCAATGTGGTAAACGGCACATCCGCCAGTTCCTCTTCATCCTCATAAGTCACCCCTGAAATCTCCGCAAACAGATTGACATCGCGAATCTGAATCTTCGCATCCTTTATCATAAATTCCCGAATCGGTTGCTCTGCCGCTTTGAAAAATTCAGACTGTGAAATTTCTCCCTTGTCCAACGGCTGAATTGCGTCTTCATTAATCTGCTGAAATGTCGGCCACATAATAAAAAACGTCAAAAATAGCGCCAGACCAATCAGAACTTGGTTTGGTGGCGCTGTCTGAGTACCAATGGCCGTCCGGACAAAATGCAATACGATGATGATTCTTGTATAAGAAGTCAGCATAATCAATATTGATGGCGCCAGAGACAGAATCGTCAATACCAGAAGCATCTTAATCGGGGTGGAAACCGTCCCCGATTCATCATTATACACAACTGAGAACCCGTTTGTCGCGCTGTCGTTTGAACCTTCGATTTTGGCATTCGGCTCAGTCAGTTCCGTGATACTGTCCGGATCCATTTTCTCTGCTTGTACCGGATGAACACATAATGTAATTGTAAGAATCAAGACTGCACAGGCAAAGATAAAACTTGCCGCGCAGTATATTTTTTTTACTTTACTCATTCCTGTCCTGCTTCTTTGGTAGCTTATCCTTTAGTTTCTCCATAATTTCCGCAAAAGACTCTGTAGATGACTTGTTCTCTGTCTGCTCAAAGGAAAAATCCTTGAGCTGATCCCTTGTAAGCTGCGCCAACAGGTGCACTTCTTCTTTCCCTATTGCCACGACCAGATATACTTCTCCGGCCTCCACAATGCTTACCATCTTGTTATTACCGAGTCCAATTGTCTCAATGATGCGTAAATTTTTATTGTAACTTCTCTTCTTCTGGATTCCGCCCATCCACTTTGTTGTAAAATAGACCAGCACAATCACAAAAACAAAAATAACAAGCGCACCAAGCAGTTGTATAAAGCTTTCTAAAGAACCCGCCAGCAAAATACTACTCATATAATCTGCCTACCTGACTACTGACCAACTTTAGTTGCATTCACAATTTCCGTAATCCGGACTCCAAAGCTTTCCTCGATGACAACTACCTCGCCCTTTGCAACATGCTTTCCGTTAACAAGCACGTCTATCGGTTCTCCGGCAATCTTGTTCAGCTCGATAATCTTTCCCGGTCCGAGATCGAGAATATCTGAAATTGACTTTGTAGTACGTCCAAGCTCCACCGTAACCTCAAGCGGTACATCCATAATGAGGTCGATGTTCTCCGGCTGGTAGGAACTCATTCCGCCACCTGCAAAGGCGGTAAACTGTGCCGGTTGCACATTGACCGGCTGTCCCATGGCCTGCATATTCGGCATAGACTGCATCATCGGCTGTCCCATGGCCGGCGCCGGAGCCGGTGCAGGAGCAGGTGTCGGTGCTGCCGCAGGTGCCGGAACTGGTGTCGGTGTCGGTGCAGTTGTAGCTTCTTCTGTTACACTGTTACTATCCATTTCCATATTCTTCGTTACCCCTTCACACATTTCTCTCGAAAAAGATATTGTATAAAGCTGAATAATCTCGCTTTATACAAAGTCTCCGATCTCCATGCGGAACTATATCTTAACAAAACGACTGGTTAAAAATTCATCTATCAGACTCTCATCAACGTTTTCCGTCAAATCAATCAAAGTTGCATTTGGCGGGCTGATATCAATCTTCTTATTTAACATGGAAGATAATGATGTAGCGGCTGAACCCATCATCTGGTTCATTGCCTCGCTGATGGCACTCAGATGCAGTTCACTGATTTCTCCATCCGTATTTGTTCCATCTCCACCCATCATAAGGTCCGTAATGACCTTTACATCTTTTTCTTTCAGTACCAAAAGGTTACTTCCATCCAAACCCACCGTATAAGCAATCCGGATAAATACACACGGCTTCTCATACTGTTCCACAATATCATCCCATGTTGCATAGGAAACAACCGGAGTTGAAATCTCTACCTTTCGATTAACCAGAGAAAACAGTGTTGTCGCAGCGGTTCCCATGCTGATATTGGAAATCTCTCCGATCGCATCTTTTTCTGTTTCGGAAAGATTATCTGAATCTCCCGCTTCTGCCCCAGGTTCGCTGAGCAGTGCGTTGATTTCTTTCTGCGATAATACTCCATCCATACCTTTATTGCTCCTCTCTGATCACCGAAGTGACCTTGACTGCATAATTATCACCTGATGAACCAGGTAACGCAGTAAACTTTCGTATATTTCCAACATAAATCTCCAGTTCATCCTCCACTCCACGATCCAGTCGGATAATATCTCCCGGCTGCAACATCGCAAAGTCATTTACAGAAATTATGCTGTTTCCAAGAACTGCTTTCACAGGAATCTGTGCACGCTTAATCAGGCTTTCAATCGACTCCCTGTAATCCTTGTCATCCTGTTCCTGCATATTGGAATACCAATACTTGGTATTCAATTTATCAATCACATCTTCCATTGTTAAATACGGAAGACAGACGTTCATTAATCCTTCCACCTCTCCGATTTTCAGATTGATAGTCACAATCGCAATCATTTCACTTGGGGAAATAATCTGTGCATACTGTGAATTTGTCTCAATCCGTTCCAGCCGCGGATGTATGGAAACCACATTCTCCCACGGTTCTGCCAGAAGATTGACACATATAACCATGATTCTCTCGATAATCAAGAGCTCAATTTCCGAGAATTCCCTGACTTTATCAATCGGATCCCCACGTCCTCCGAGCATGCGGTCAACAATCGCATATCCCAGATTCGACGCCATCTCGATGATAATATTGCCCTGAAGTGGTGCAAAGTTTACAATTCCGAGTAAAACCGGATTCGACAATGCATTCGAGAACTCGGAATATGTAACCGCCTCCGAATTCATTACCTCCACCTGAACATTCTTGCGAAGATATACCGGAAGATTGGTTGAAAGAAGTCTTCCGTAATGTTCAAAAATAATTTCCAATGTACGAAGATGTTCTTTGGAAAACTTCGAAGGCCGGGCAAAGTCATAGTTCTTCACCTGTTTTTCTTTATTATCTTTTATTTCTTCTACATCCAATTCACCCGCGCTTAACGCTGCAAGCAAATTGTCTATCTCATTTTGAGATAATACGTCACCCATCTGTTTTTCACCACCCGTACACTTCTTATTCGGCTGTCATCTTAGAGAAATTGATTCCTACCACATAATCTTTTCCAAACAGATTCTGCATATCCCCAAGAATCGTCTCTCTGATTTCATCCTTCTTTGTATCAAAATCATCATAAGAATAGCTGCCAATCACCTTAATGATGTCATCCTTAATGGTGTCATCCTGGCTTTTCAAGAATTCCTGATTATACTTCTCATAATTGTCGCTCTTGGTATTCAGAACCAGTGAAATGCTGACAACTGCATAATGAGCCTTGTTATCTGCTCCCTTTGCGAGATTGGTTGTGATATCGGCGCCCTCACTCACCTTGTAAATCTCCTGCTGATCCACCGGAATATTTGTCGTTCCGTTTGCAGCTCCGCTGTTCAAATCAAGATCTACTGCCGAGCAGACTTTCTCAATCAAATTGTTAGCCTTCTTTGTCTCCGGAAGTACCGTAAACATCAGTATCGCCGTGAGAACGAAATTTGCAAAAACAAGTGCAAGGATAATAACTGAAATCAAATTTTTCTTCATTGTCTTCTACCTCTATTCTTTCACATCTGAACTATAAGAATTATAGATCTTAATTTCTACCCTTCGGTTCTGTGCCCTGCCCTCCGGGGTTCCGTTATCTGCTACCGGGACATAATCGCCTCGTCCGGCGAACTTGATGTATCTCGGATCCAGCTTCTCATTTTCTCTCAGACAATTTGCCACAGACAACGCTCTGTACATGGACAACACTTCATTGTTCGCATACTTTGCGGAGCTAATCGGAACGTTATCCGTATGTCCTTCAACTTCTATGATATTCTTGGAGTATCTTTCCAGAATCTTGGATATCTTTTTCACAACCGGAACTGCCTCCTTAACCAAATCCGACTGTCCGGACTCAAACAGAATCGCTCCGTTCAGATTCAGCTTTACATATTCCGCATTGAACTCTACATCCACCTTGTCTTCCAGTCCTGACTGGTCGACGGCTTCCTGTATCTCTTCCGCCATTTTCTCCGATTCCGACAATGCCTGCTGTTCATAGGCTTCGGTTACCGACATCTTACCGTCTTCCTTATCTACGGTATCCTCGGCTTCCGAATTGGCAATCTCGTTATAATAGGAATCCAGGAACTCCAACTGCCTCACACCAGCCGAAATCATCTCGCCCTCTCCAATGCTTGAACCGCCTGCAGGAAGTATGCTGACCGAGCTTTGCATGGACGCAACCACCTGCTGGAGCTTTTCTTCATTTACTGTTGACATAGAGAACAGCAATACGAAGAAACAAAGCAGCAAATTCATCAAATCAGAGAAGGTACTCATCCACGCCGGCGAACCCTTTGGTGGATCCTCTGGTCTTCTCTTTGCCACTAGTCCTCACCTCCGGCACCTTCATTCATAGCATCTCTTGAAGACGGTGCAAGGAATGACTTCAATTTTTCTTCTATAACACGAGGGTTCTCACCTGCCTGAATAGACAAAAGTCCCTCTATTGTAATCTGTCTGTTTACAACTTCCAAGCTGTTATTTACTTTCAGCTTACCTGCAATCGGTGTACACAGCCAGTTTGCAATCAATGAACCATACAATGTTGTAATAAGGGCAACCGCCATCTGCGGTCCGATCGTGGAAGGATCATCCAGCTTATTCAACATGTTTACCAGACCAATCAGAGTACCAATCATACCCCATGCAGGACCCTGCTCAGCCCATTTTTCCCAAAATGCGATAACATTCTTGTGTCGATCCTCCAGACACATCATATCCGTCTCAAGAATTCCGCGGACAAGCTCCGGATCTGTACCATCGACCACCAGCATAATTCCCTTTTTCAAAAATTCGTCTTCAATTCCGTTTGCAGCCTCTTCCAAAGCAAGAAGCCCTTCTTTACGTCCGATATTCGACAATTCAATAATCGTCTTAATCGTCACTGCCGGATCCGATGTCTTATCCTTAAACGGCAGTGCAATGGACTTGAATCCATTGATAAAATCCTTTAACTTAAAACACCCCAGCGTACTGGCAAGAGATCCACCAAATGTGATGATTGCGGATGGTTTATTTAAGAATGTACCAAATGCCTGCATACCACCACTGTCAATAATACCATATACGACCATTACAAATCCGACTATAATTCCGACTAAAGATGCTATATCCATATCTGTACCTTCCACTTTCTGAATTTGGCCGGCCACTTCTGCATAACCGTCCCTAAAACGACAATCTCTAAATAAGATTTTACTAAACTTTGGTCCTCTTGTCTACACTTTTCCTGTCGAAAGCAGTTGAAAAGTGTAAGCAGTGGGAAGCATATGTTTCCTGCTTCCCACACTTTCACTACACTTTTTTCAAATTATCTCTTCAAATTAATCAATTCTTCGAGAAGTGTATCTGAAACAGTGATAACTCGTGAATTTGCCTGGAAGCCACGCTGTGTAACAATCATATCCGTAAACTGACCGGATAAATCAACGTTTGACATCTCCAGCTCTCCGGATTCAATCTTACTTCCGTCTGCGTTTACCGCAACACCGATTCCGTCAAATTCACCGGAGTTCAAAGTTGTCTTATAGCAGTTGCTTCCCACTTTCTCAAGACCGGAAGCGTTGGCGAACTGTGCCACTGCAATCTGTCCGAGGATTTCCGTGTTACCATTGTCATAACTTCCCGTAATCAGACCTGTATTGTCAATCTTGATACCAATCAAAGCACCCAGCTTCTTACCGGTTCCGTCTCCGTTTGCATCACCTCTGTCAATTTTCAGTGAAGACTGTCCGCTGTCGGATGCATAATTCATGGATGCGGAGAAATCTACATCCACATCTGAGAAATTGCCGCCAAGATTAGATAACAGTAACTTCTGACTCTTATCGGTTGCAGTGTTAGAAGTACCGATTCCTTTAAAAGTTCCTTTTGCAGTATCGTAAGTAACTGTATAACCCGTTGTATTATTATTCCAAAGATTCGGAGCCGTACCAGTTGCCGGAGGATATATCTTACTTCCCTGTGAATCCTGAATCTCTGACAAGGTAACAGTATACTGTCCCGCCTGGCCTGTCACCGGCTTAACAGCAAATTTTGCCGTATAGGAATAGCCCAAGTTGTCATAGATTCCGACTGACATCACATAGCCGTTCGCACCGGTCAGGTTCGTATCTTCCTTATCCAACACACCATGCACATAAGCCTTGGTGGTAGATTCCGGGCTGGATGTCTTATTCTCCGGGGACATCACCTGAAGCGGAGATACGGTATCCTTGACAATCTCCTTGGTTATCGTATGGGTGACAGGATCTTCCTGTTCCACAGCCTGCCAGCCCTGTACAGTATAACCGGTGGAAATCATACACAGATATCCGTTACCGTCCACATAAAAGGAACCTGCTCTTGTAAACATGGTATTGGTTCCGTCGCTGACAACAAAGAAATTGGTGGTCTGGCTATCCGTAAGTCTTAAGTCAAACGGATCTCCGGTAGTCTCGGAAGAACCGGAACTTGTAATATTAATCTTGGTAGAGCCCGTATTCACACCAAGTCCTACCTGCTTTGCGTTCACACCACCGGTTCCTGTGGCTCCGTTTCCCAGTGAAGCACTGGACAGGTTCTGATACATAAGCTCTGTAAAACGTACACTGGAAGCCTTGAACGCCTCTGTGTTAACGTTTGCAATGTTGTTACCAATTACATCCATTCGTGTCTGATGTGTCTTAAGTCCTGACACAGCAGAGAACAATGATCTCATCATAATGCATTACCCTCCTGAGATGGCAGAATATGGTTCCTTCTATCGTTCGGGAACCGCAGCCTCCTAAGATGTTACTCATCGGTCCGGCTACATAATGACTGCGCCATCTATATTTGTAAAAATATTTGTCTGTGTTTCCGTCTGATCCATAGCAGTAATCACGGTCTTATTCGGTACATTCACAATGAATGCCAACGAATCAACCAACACAAGGGATTCATTGATTCCCTTACTGTCCGCTTCCTTCACGCCGTTTTCAAGCCTTGTGCTCTGCTCATCGGACAGATTGATGTTTCTGCTCTCCATCCGCTGCATGGCATGTTTGGAAAACTTGACTTTATCCTGCTGTTTTTTTAATACTTCTTCAAAAGATACTGCAGATGTCTTTCCTGTATTCTCCACATTATTCTGGGACAAATACTGATTCGTCACCTGCTCGATCGACGAAAACTTATTGGATATCGGATTCATAATATCTCCTTTCGTCGCTTTACTTTCTGCCTGAACTAAGCTGTCTCTGTCTCTGTTTCCGCTTCGGTCTCTGTCTCTGCATTATCCGCTACATCTGCACCGGACTGTGCCTGAAGCTCTGCAATCTTATCCTCATACTGTCTCAGCTTTACAAGTGTATCGTCAGATACATATCCCTTCTGATAACTTGTCATACCGTCATAGATATCACGAAGCTGCTGGATTGCCGTTGCATAATTCGATGTAATGTTTTCCAGATCCGGAAGCTGTGCAATCATATTTGAAAGACTCTTGGACATGGCAATTGCTTCATAATACTCTGAATCTGCAACCGTATCCAAAGAATCCAACGGATAAGTATTGCCATTGACGCTGAGCATCACCGTGCCGTCCTCTGCATACATGACATAATCCACTTTTCCGTCCACATAGCTGGTCACACCTGTTGTCTCATCTGTCGGACTTAAAATCACATACTTGCCAACCAGTTCATTCGCCATGGAATTCTCTGTGGTTGACTGCATGGACAACATTGCCTCAAGCTGTGAAAATGTTGCAAGCTGCGCAACATACTCTGTGTTACTGGTCGGCTCTAACGGATCCTGATACTGCATCTCTGCACACAGCAGTGACAAGAACTGATCATACTCCAGTGTGGAGCCGCTTGCTTTCTCTTCCTTTTTCTTCTGGCTGTAGTCATATACAAGTTCGCCATCCGAAACCGGAGCCATAATATCTCCTGTTGATGCCATAATTTCCTTCCTTTCTACACGGTCATATCAACGGAATTTCCGTTATCCCGCATAATTTGTGCCACAAGTGCCTCTTCCTCTGTCAAAATATGAGAGATTTCCTCTTCCGACAGATTGATGTTTCTGCGACGGGTGGATTTTTCCTCCTGTCGTTCTCCCTCCTGCTTCTCTCTGCTCTGGTTCTGCTCCAGATTCTTCTCAAACTCGTGAGAAGCAACTGTCACTTCGATTGCATCCACCTTAACGCCTGCCTGACTCAGGTTTGCCCGTAAATCAGCTATCTGCGTTTCAAGCGCCGCTTTCACGGCTTCGTTTGATGCGGCAATCTGCGCGTTGACAACGCCTTCCTTTGCCGAGATGTGCAAAAAGATTTTTCCAAGGTTCTCCGGATTCAGTTGCATTTCCATTGTACTGGTTCCATCTGCAATTCCGACCTTGACGTTCTCCACAATCTGCTCAATGATATTCATGGTATCGACTGAGAGATAAGAAGCATTTGTCGGTGTCTGCACGGTTTCATCCACCGCCATCTCATTCACCGTAAATGTAATCTCCGGTTGCTGTTCACCCGGATTTGTGCGCTCCGTTGTCACGCTTTCGGCTTTCTGAGGTCTCTGGCTCTCTGATGTTCCATCATCTTTCTGCTCCGAGAACTCCTGGGTATCCTTTTGTTCCCGGTTTTCAACTGTCCCGGCCTCCTCAGTTTCCGGTGAAACCTCTTTTGTCTCTTCCGTCCGGCTGTCAGGTTCTTCTGCCTGTTCCTTCGGTGTCTGATTTACCGTTTCCGCCGTCTCCTGCATTTCCCGGGTGCCTTCCGTCACTTCTTCCGGCGCTTCTGTAAGTTCCGGCAGAACTGTCTGTGCTGTCTCTTCCGACTGTTGTGTCTGTACCGGTTCTTCCTCTGTCAGAGGCTCAGGATTCTCCAGAATATCCATCTGCTGAATCAGTTCATCCATCTCTTTCGGAGATATGGCAAGCTCTTCCATAAGCTGGTTTCCCGCCTGCTCTACTTCCTGCATCAGATTTAAGAACTGTGGATCCACAAGGATATCCATCGGTGTGGTTCCTTCTGTCAGTTGTGTCATAAACTGCACCAGATTCTGAGGTTCCAGCAAATCAAAAACCGTCAGTCCCAGTTCTTCCAGCGTTGCCCTGACCGCATCCTCATCCATGCCAAGCTGTTCTGCTACAATCGAGACAACCTGGTCTTCAAAATCCGCAAGCTCTTCCGAAGAATCACTGATTTTGTCCAAAATTGCCTGATTTCCTGCCGGCTCGATTTCATTTTCCCGATACTGGTACCGCTCGTAATCATTCATTGCAGACGCCTGTTCCGCAGACTTTTCCGGAAGTTCTCTCTTTGCCGCGTCGGATGTGAGTTGTGTAGAGTAGTTATCATTCATCAACGCTGCAAACACTGCGATTGCTCCCGGCTTGTCCGCTTTCTGCCTGCCTGCTTTCATGTCAGACGTTACCGGTCGGTTCTGTTTCACCGAGCCTAAATTTGATACATTTGCACTGGTCAATCGTTCTCCTCCTTTCCCGTTTTTGTTTTACAGATTTCCTACTTTGACGGTTCCATAATTTCTGTCAGCTTCGCCGCAGTCTCAGCATTCATCTTTCCCAGAATATCCGCTCTCTGCTGTGTTCCCATGTTCATCAGGATATCAGCCACCAGTCCCAGGTTGTCCGTCATGGTGTCAAAAATGGCAGCCGCTTCCTTTGGTTTCATCTTCGAGTACGTCTGGGTATATTCTTCAACCTTATCATCATAGGCAATCTGCTCAATCACTTGTTTGTATAAGATTTCTGCATTTTCCGGATCTATCTCCTCATAAAATGCCTTATACGCTTCTATATCCGGTGCGGAATCCGAGAAGACAACCTCCTCGTAGTACTTTTCTTTCTGCTTTTCAAATTCAGCCTCGTCTTCCTTATACTTCATCAGATCTTCTATCTGTGCTTTCAGATCTTCAATGGTTCTGGAATCGCTGCTGTTCTTATTCTTGGTATCGTCCAGTTGCAGCTCCAGCTCCTTGATTCTTGCGATTGCTTCATCCAGAGAATCATACTGGTATTCTGTGCTTTCGCTGTCATCCACTCCTTCCGGCTCCGGAAGTATTTTATTGATATACGGCACATCCTTCAAAAGCGGATACAATACCGAGGAACCGAAGCCTCCGACATCACTCTTAATCAAAAGTGCTATGATGCCGAGCCAGATTGCAATAATCAGTACCGTAACAAGTGCAAGAACCGCCTTGCTTCCGGCTTTTTCTTCCTCTTCTCCCTCAGCACCGGCATTTTCCGCTTTCTTCTGTGCCTTCTTTTCTTTCTTTTCTTTTTTCTTCTGCTCCCGCTCAGCCTTTCGGCTGTCGGTCTTCTTGACTTCTTCCTCTTCGGCAAGGTTCTTTGTATCTGCCATCTTTCTCTCCTCTACATCAGGCTTTATTGTGTGTAAAACTTACCAACTCATCAATTTCCTTGTTCTCTGCCACAGCAAGTTCATGCTTGAATTCCTCAAAAGCCTTTTCCCTTAACTTCTCCTGAGCCTTCCGCTCCTGCATTACTTCATTCAGTTTCTGACGGGCATCTTCCAGCTCTTTTTCCGCCTTATGCACTTCCATCATCTGGCGTCTGATAATTACCTTCATGGAATTATAGGCTTCTCTCGCATGTGCAACCTCCGACATGTTCAGAGTCCCCTGCATGGCGTCCCTGAGCTTTCGCTCATATCCAACCCTGCGCACAATATATTCCTGTAAAGTCTGCTGTTCTTCCATATATTTCTGGTTTGCAGCACCGTATGCCAGCTTTGCCTGTGACTCCAGCTTCAGCTTGATATTCAGAATACTCTGCATTCGATAAACAAACTTTGCCATACGCTTCTTTACCCTCTACTAATCTTCAAACAGCTTCGCCAACAATTCCACTTCTTCATCAAAAGCAAATTTTTCATCCGTTCCCTGACATAAAAATGTATTTACCTCTTTGATTTTGCGGATTGCATAATCAATCTCCGGATTCGAACCGCTCTTATATGCTCCGATATTAATCAAATCTTCTGCTTCACTATATGTAGCCAGAACATTCTTAAGCTTTCCTGCAGCCGCTTTATGCTCCGGCGTTGCTATCGAACTCATTACACGGGAAATACTCTGCAGGACATCAATCGCCGGATAGTGATTCTTATGTCCAAGCTTACGATCCAGCATGATATGTCCGTCCAGAATACCACGCGCCGTATCCGTAATCGGCTCATTGAAATCATCACCGTCCACAAGGACTGTATACAATCCTGTAATGGAGCCCTTTCCGTTTGTTCCCGCTCTCTCCAACAATTTCGGCATCTCCGAATATACGCTCGGCGGATAACCTCTTGTCACCGGAGGCTCTCCGGAAGCAAGTCCAATCTCACGCTGTGCCTGTGAGAAACGTGTCATGGAATCCATCATCAGAAGGACATCTTTCCCCTGATCTCTGAAATATTCCGCCACGGCTGTTGCCGTCTTGGCACATTTATTTCGAATCAAAGCGGGCTTATCTGATGTTGCAACCACAACCACAGATCTTTTCATACCTTCCGGTCCAAGGTCTCTCTCGATAAATTCCCGCACCTCTCTGCCTCGCTCTCCGATCAACGCAATCACATTGATATCCGCTTTTGTATTGCGGGCAAACATTCCAAGCAAAGTACTTTTTCCGACTCCGGAACCTGCAAAAACTCCAATACGCTGTCCCTTACCGACTGTCATCAGACCGTCCACCGCTTTCACTCCAAGCGGAAGGACTTCACTGATAATCTCTCTCTCCATCGGATCCGGCGGATTCTGTTCCAGCGGATAATAATCTCCATGTATCTCGTCATCACTGTCCGTCAGTCTTCCGATTCCATCCAGTGTATGTCCCAACAGTTCATCACTTACCATAACGGAAAGCGGATGTCCCGTATTCTCAACCACACATCCGACACCGACACCTTCGACCTTGTCCACCGGCATCAGAATCAACTGAGAATCGTGAAATCCTACCACTTCGGCAATCACATACTCCTCGCTGTCCTTTTCCGGATAAATCTTACAGAGATCACCCATTCGGGCTTTCGGGCCGATTGATTCAATTGTCAGACCTACCACCTTCACTACTTTTCCGTAGCTTTTGTAATATTGGCGGTCCATTAACTGCAAATACTTTTCCGCTTCTTTTACCACAAACAGTACCCCAATCTACTATACAAGAGAACGAATGTCTTTCAGGAGATTTGAAAGCTGTGCATCAATTCCGCAATCAAACACTCCGTAAGCTGTCTCAATCCGGCATTGTCCATCCACAAGACTCTTATCATGCATAAATTCCACCAAAACGTCCTGTCCTGCACAATCCTGTATCTCATCAAAATGTTCCTGAAGCATCTCCCGATCCGAATCGTTGACATAGATTCGAATCTTATCACCG
Source organism: Lachnospiraceae bacterium (assembly GCA_029227035.1). GTDB lineage: Bacteria > Bacillota > Clostridia > Lachnospirales > Lachnospiraceae > Roseburia. The sequence continues at coordinate 22,393 of JAQXZD010000076.1, read as the reverse complement.
ATGTCCACATCCATAATCGTATTCATTACCAACGTCTGAAGGATTTCCCTCTTATCCTCAAACTGAATCTGAAATACCTTTTCAAAAACTTCTGTCACGGCATCGACAATATCTCTCTCCATGCCGGCAAGCTTCCTCTCATAATTATCCGTGAGCGCCTGTTCTTTCATGGCATACTCACTTCTTAGACTTTCACTTTCTTTTTGAAGCTCTTCTTCTCTTACTTTTGCGCCTTCTTCATATCCGAGCCGCTTCTGCTCTTCGAACAGCGCCGAGACTTCCGCCTGTGCATTCTGCCGCAGACTCTCCGCCTCTTCCTTTGCACTCTGTACAATCTGATCCGCTTCCGCCTGTGCATTGGCGATTGCTTCCTTACGAATCTCTTCCAGGTCAATTTCTTCTGCCGGAATGCCTGATTCAAATTCTGCCTGCTCCTGCGGCACATTTTCTTCCACAGCCTGTACAAAAGGCTGCTGTGTCTCTTCCGTCAACTGCTTCTTCAACAGTGCTTCCGCCTGCTGATTGGAGTCGATGATACGCATCCCCTGCTCTGAATTCATCACAAAGCATTGTTTCAACAAATTAGACAACGATATCATCACCTCCACCACGGGAAATTACAATCTCACCTGCATCCTCCAGCTTACGGATAACACCGACAATCTTCTGCTGTGCCTCCTCAACATCCTTCATACGAACAGGTCCCATGAAGTCCATATCTTCCTTAATCATGGCAGCCAAACGCTTAGACAGGTTCTTAAAGATAACATTCTGAACCTCTTCAGAAGTATTCTTAAGCGCAAGCTCCAAATCGCTGTTGTCCACTTCACGCAGCACTCGCTGAATTGCCCGGTCGTCGAGAAGAAGAATATCCTCGAACACGAACATCTTCTTGCGGATTTCGTCTGCAAGTTCCGGCTCTTCGATTTCCAGAGATTCCATGATATGTTTCTCTGTTCCGCGGTCTACTGTATTCAAAATACCGACAATGGCATCGACACCGCCGACAATGGTGTAATCCTGGTTGACAAGAGATGCAAGCCTCTTTTCCAGAACTCTCTCCACTTCCTTGATCACATCCGGCGAAGTACGATCCATAATGGCAATACGTTTTGCGACGTCTGCCTGCTTTTCAGGCGGCAGGGAACCAAGTACCATAGCTGCCTGATTCGGTGACAGATATGACAAAATCATGGAAATTGTCTGCGGATGCTCGTCCTGAATAAAGTTGAGCAACTGTCCAGGATCGGTCTTCCGAACGAACTCGAAAGGGCGAACCTGCAGAGAAGCGGTAAGCTTGGAAATAACCTCCTGCGCTTTTTCGTTTCCGAGAGCCTCCTCGAGCAATTCCTTTGCGTATCCGATACCACCCTCCGCAATGTACTGCTGTGCCAGACAAATCTGATAAAACTCTTCCAACACCATTTCCTTTGTCTGCGGAGATACACTTCGTGTATTCGCAATCTCAAGAGTCAACTCTTCAATTTCATCTTCCTTAAGATGTTTAAAGATGGCAGCGGCCTTCTCAGGTCCCAATGTAATCAATAATATCGCTGCCTTCTGTACTCCTGTATAACTTTCGTTCATACCTTACTCCCAATCCTCGTTCAACCAGTTGCGAAGCAGAAGCGCTGCCGCATCCGGATTTTCATCAACAAACTTCTCTATCAGTAACCGTGTCTCTGACTTCTCTGCATATCCGATATCTTCCAGCTTCTCTTCTCCTGATGTTGATTCAAGCAGTGCATCCACGGAAAGTTCCGGTTCCGGTTCTGCTTCCTTCTGCTTTCTTGTGCTTCGGAATACAACATAACCAAGCAATACAAAAATCAATACCGCAAGCAGTATCTGTAAGATTTCCGTCACGCCAAAGGCGTTCTCTGTGGACTCCACGAACTGTGGTCTCTCATAGCAGACAAACGAGATGTTCTCCGGCGCAAAGCCTGTGGACTGTGCAATGAGATTCAAATCATCCTGACTTGCCTCCACCTGTACCGGATCCGCATGAGCAGCCTTAAACTCCTCAAAAGTCGTTCCGTCCAGTTCTCCTGTTGCCTTGAGTTCATCCTCATCATAGATTACCCAACGGGTTGCCGTCACTGCAATGGAGCTCTGGTCGTAGTCGATATTTCCGCCACTGTTGGTGGTCTTCGTAACTTTCTCATTCGGTGCATAGGTTTTATCCGACTTGTTTACCTCAGAAGATGTAACCTCTCCATCCTCCGTCAGATAGGTAGGTGTATCATCATTTGCATCAGTTCCCGGCACGGCAGCCTGTCCACCTGTTGCACTTGAATTGTACTCCGAATCTGTAAGAAGCTCTCCATTGTCCATTCCTTCATTATGGGAATAGTCATGTGTCGCGGTCTCTGTCTTGTCAAAAATCATATTCAGATTCAGGCCGACCTGCACATCCGAATAGATACCAGACTGTACCAGAAGATCCTTCACTTCTTTCTTAATCATGTTCTGGTTCTTCTGCTTCACGCTCAGGTTCGTGGACATAATTGCCGCATCCGAATCCTGATCCGCTCCGGAATATAATATCTTGGAAGTCTTCTGATCAATAATTGTAATCTTTTCCGTGGACTGATTTCCAAGGGCTGTTGCCACGAAACGTGCAACCGAATATGCCTGGTCTTCATCCATGTCATCCTTCAGTGCAAGAGACACACTCGCTGAGCTCTCCTGCATCCGTGACAAAAGTGTTCCGTCATCCGTCGGAATATCAAGAGAAACCTTTGCGGCTTCAATCTGCTCATTGGCAGCCAGGTCTTCCGCCATCTTGGTCTCCAGATACTCTTTGTACAGCTTCTGCTTATCCGCTTCCGTTGTCGAAAAACTTCCGTCGACCACGCTGTTAATATCCGCTTTGGACAAATCATAGCCCATTGTATCAATATCATTGGAACCGAGCAGCCAGTTTGCGGCATTCTCATCCTCTACATTGACTTCAAAATGCGTCGTATTCGTCACTTTGTAATCAATGGTTCCATCTTCTTCCAGAAGTTCCTTAACCTGATTTGCCTGCTTGCTGTTCTCACAGTCAATCAGTGTTGTATAAGTAGGTTTTGAAACAACAACCCCCAGGATTACCAGCGCCAGTACCACAACCGCTGTCAGGCTGATCATCAGCGCTCTCTGTTTTGTATTAAATTTTTTCCACCATTCTTTTACCCTGTCAAGAATGTCTTGTACCTTTTCCGGCATTTCTCTCATCCTCGCTCATTATATAGACATTTGCATAATTTCTTTATAACCATCAATCAACTTATCCCTTACCGCAACCGTATACTGTATTGCCGTAAGAGCTTTCTTCGCAGCCACCTGCATATCATGCGGGTTATCCGTCTCTCCAACCAGAAACCGGATTTCCTCTGCCTCCGCGTCGTTCTGCATCTGATTTGTCTCATCTACAGACTTGATAGCCGCCGAAAGCATCGCACTGAAGCTGTCATCCTCAACAGGAAGAAGCGACTGTTTCTGTGCGAATGTATTCAGATACTCCGAAGATACATTCGATAATTGTGTGATATCCATATTCTACCCTTCCTTTACATTAAACCTATTTACCGATGGACAGACCAATCTGTGCCATCTGCTTGCTTGCCTCAAAAGCCGTTGCATTCGCCTCATATGCTCTTGTTGCATCAATCAGGTTCGTCATCTCCGTAACGGTATTCACATTCGGATAGGAAACATAACCGTTCTCATCCGCATCCGGATTGGCCGGATCGTATTCCTTAATAAAATCCGTCTCCGTATCTTCCTTTACGGAAACAACCTTTACACCATTTCCGATTGCCGCATTCTTGGATGCCGAATACATCTGTGAGAATGCTGTGACCGGTCTTGCCTGAAAAGTCACCACCTTACGTCTGTAAGGTCCGCCGCTCTCCGTGGAAGTCGTATTTACGTTTGCAATGTTCTCCGCAATAATATCCGTGCGGAACCGCTCTGCCGTCATACCTGACGCGCTGATGTTAAACGCCTGAAATAAACCCATATCTCAATCCCCCTTTACTTAATCACTGTGGACATCCGCTCAAATTCATTATTGATGCCTTCTGCAATCCCCTGATAACGAATCTGCTCGGAAGCATACTCTGCTTCCTCGACATCAATATCCACATTATTCTTATCAAGACGATAGGAATAATTGGTCAAATCGCGGTATACCGTCGGATTCAAATCGCTCAAATCCAAATCGTTAATCTTGGAAGTCAGTGTCTTATTTCTGTTTCCTGTCAGCTCTGTCTGAAGGACACTTTCAAAGTCAAGATCCTTGCGTTTATAGCCCGGAGTATCCACATTCGCGATATTGTTTGCAAGAAGATTTTCTCTCTGCCAGCTTGCATCAGCCGCTTTATCCAAAACATTCACAAAGTTAAAAGCATTCGTTGTAAGCATGTTCTCCTCCTCTGCCGATAGTACTTATTTCATAAAAAGTCTATTCTAATTATAGTATACTTCCGATAAATTACAAGTAGTTTTGACAAAAAAAGAACAATTCTGTACAAAAAAAAGACCTATATCTTGTATAAGTCTTCCTTTCAGTCACAAACTTTAGTATTGTTTCGTTTTCATATTCTTCTTTTTCAGCTCTGCCAGCTCATCAAACACCACATCGTTGACCACCTTGATATAAGTGCCCTTCATGCCGGAAGAACGGGATTCGATGACTCCCGCGCTCTCAAATTTTCTAAGGGCATTGACTATCACAGACCTTGTAATTCCTACCCGGTCTGCAATCCTGCTGGCAACCAGAATACCTTCGTTTCCATTCAATTCATCAAAGATATGGATAATGGCTTCCAGCTCCGAGAATGAAAGTGTGCTGATTGCCGATTTTACAATGGCAACTTTGCGTTCCTCCTCCGCATTCTCCTCATTGACGGAGCGCATCATCTCCAGTCCCACAACCGTGGTTCCGTATTCCGTGAGAATAATATCGTCAATTCCGTATTCTTCCTCACAACGATACTCAAAAAGGGTTCCGAGACGTTCTCCCGCAATATCAATCGGAGAAATGATTGCCCGGAACTTTCTGGTTTCCTCTCCGAATCCCAGTGTCTCCAGATTGACATTCTCCTTGGTGGAAAGAATTCCAAGCAGACGCTCATTCAGCTCCGGATCTATATAACCGCCGACTTCATCCACAACAAGCTCCTGCAGCTCCTGTGTATCTCTTCCCACACTGGAACCGAGAACCTTTCCTTTTTTACTGATCACAAGGATGTTGGAATCCAAAACGTCCGTCAACACATCACAGATATCGTTAAATACCACCTTCGATGAATTGTTATTGTGAAGAAGCTTATTTATCTTTCTTGTCTTATCCAACAACTGAACGCTCATATCTCTCCCCCTGCGACTCAAAAAGTCCTATAATTAAAACTCTTAACTAGGATAGCACTATTTGTCAGACAATTCAAGATTTTTTTGCTAATTTTTATTCTTTGCCTCCGTATAACCGCAATGTTCATCCGCACAGGCAAGCTTGTTTCCTTTTTCCACCATGTAGCCGCCGCACCTTGGACATTTTTTCTCCACCGGGCGTCCCCAGCTCATAAAATCACATTCCGGGTTATCGATACATCCATAATATCTTCTTCCCTTTTTCGTCATTTTAATCACCACATCCTTGCCGCACTTCGGACAAGCCACACCGATTTTCTCGTAATACGGCTTTGTGTTACGGCATTCCGGGAATCCCGGACAGGCGAGGAACTTTCCGTATGGACCATACTTGATGACCATGTTTCTGCCGCAGTTCTCGCAGATTTCTTCCGTGACCTCGTCCTCAATGGTGACTTTTTCCAGCTCCTTCTCCGCCTTCTGTACAGCGCTCTCCAGATCCGGATAAAAATTCGCCACCACCGTTTTCCAATGGATATTGCCCTCTGCCACGCCATCCAGAAGTGACTCCATATTCGCCGTGAAATGCTCATCCACAATCGTCGGGAAAGATTCCTTCATGATGGAATTCACCACCGTGCCAATCTCCGTGACATAAAGGTTCTTATTCTCTTTGGTAATGTATCTTCTGGCTATAATCGTTGTAATGGTCGGAGAATAGGTACTCGGACGTCCGATTCCCAGCTCCTCAAGCGTCTTAACCAGCGATGCCTCCGTATAATGTGCCGGCGGCTGGGTAAAATGCTGCTTCGGCTCAAACTCCAGAAGCTCCAGCTTCGTGTCCTTATCAATATCCTTAAGAAGCACCTGCTTCTCCTGCTTTTCCTCGTCCGCCTCCGTGTATACGAGCATAAATCCGTCAAAGGCAACTTTGGAAGTGGAAACCCTGAACTGATACTCTCCCAGTCCAATCTGCACCGACATGGTGTCATACTTTGCATTCGCCATACGGCTTGCCGCAAACCGTCTCCAGATAAGCTGGTAGAGACGGAACTGGTCTCTGCTCAAGGATTCCTTGATATCCGCCGGAATACGGTTGATGTCCGTCGGACGAATCGCTTCATGCGCATCCTGTATCTTCGCATCACTTTTCTTTTTTCCATCCCCAACAGACAGGTACTCCCCGCCGTAGGTCTCCTCAATGAACGTTCTTGCCGCAGCATCTGCCTCCTCGGAAATACGGATAGAATCCGTTCGAAGGTAAGTAATCAGACCAACCGTGCCCTGTCCCTTGATATCCACGCCTTCATAGAGCTGCTGTGCAATACGCATTGTCTTGGAAATCGGGAAATTCAACGCCTTGGAAGCTTCCTGCTGCAACGTACTCGTGGTAAAAGGCAACGGTGCTTTTTTGGTTCGCTCTCCGTTTTTGATATCCTGAACCACGAACTTCTCATTCTTTACTTCTTCCAGAATCTGATCCATCTGCTCCTTTGAATGAATCTCCAGCTTTTCCCCGCCTTTTCCCGTAAGATGGGCAACAATCGGCTTTTTCTCTCCCTCAGGAAGAAGATTGGCTTCCAGAGACCAGTATTCCTCCGGGATAAATGCATCAATCTCCTCCTCACGGTCGCACACGATGCGCAGTGCCACCGACTGCACACGTCCGGCACTCAGTCCCCTCTTGACTTTCGCCCACAGAAGCGGACTGATTCCATATCCCACAATACGATCCAGCATTCTTCTTGCCTGCTGTGCGTCCACAAGATCCATGTCAATCTCACGCGGATTCTTTAAGGATGCCGTCACTGCATTTTTCGTAATCTCGTTAAAGCTGATGCGGCTCACATCCTTGTTTTCCAGCTTCAACGCCTTGCTCAGATGCCACGAAATGGCCTCTCCCTCGCGGTCCGGGTCGGTTGCGAGATATATTTTATCAGCTTTTTTTACCTCTTTGCGGAGCTTTGCAAGAATCTCTCCTTTTCCGCGAATGGTAATGTATTTCGGTTCAAAATCGTTCTCCGGCGAAAAACCGAGCTGGCTCTTCGGAAGATCCCGCACATGTCCGTTGGACGCCATAACCTCATAATTTTTCCCAAGAAATTTTTTAATTGTCTTCACCTTCGCGGGAGACTCCACGATAACCAGATACTTTGCCATTGCCTGCTCCTTTATCTCTCAAATTGTTTTCACATAGAAATTCGGAATTGTTTCTTTAATGAACCCCTTTTGCTCCAATCGCTCCAATATATCCAGTAATTCAGCCAGTCCAAAGGGACTTTTTTCCACCATTGTCCCCAAACCGATTGGACGCAAATCGAATAAAGCATACACCAACACTTCATCTTTTTCAAGAAGTAATTTGTGAAAATTCGTCTGAGAGACCGTATTCCCCGTGTCCAAATGTAATTCTCCGAGGAATTCTTCCACACTCGTAATCACACCTGCACCCTGCTGAATCAGCGCATTGCAGCCCTGACTCAGAGCATCCGTGACACGCCCCGGAAGTGCATAAACTTCTCTTCCCTGTTCCACCGCATAATCTGCCGTAATCAGAGAACCGCTCTTAAGACGCGCCTCAATGACCACCGTATAGTCCGAAAGTCCTGCAATAATCCGGTTTCTCTGCGGAAAATATGCCGGAAGCGGCTGTGTTTTTGGCGCAAATTCCGACAGAATCCCACCCTCCTTTTGTATCTTCTCATACAGATAGGCATTGCTCTTCGGATAACATACATCCGCGCCGCACCCAAGAACCGCAAAGGTCTGACCGCCCCCATCCAGAGCTCCCTTATGTCCATCGGTGTCAATGCCATAAGCCATTCCGCTGATCACTTCCACTCCCGCCTGTGCCAGACTTTTCGCAAGCTGCCCGGCTATCTGGCTCCCATAAGCGCTTCTCGTGCGCGCCCCAACAATTGCCACACTCTTCTTTTTATCATCCGGCAAATGTCCCCTGTAATAGAGCGCATAAGGGGCATTCACAATCTGCTCCAGCTTTTTGGGGTACCATGCATCTTCCAGCGATACAAAATTCATTCCAGACTCCTGAAGCATTCCCCATTCCTGTTCCAGATTCCACGTCCGCCTGCTCTCTGTAAGCGCATGAATATCTTTCTCCCGCAGACCGGATATCTTTTCCAGTTCCTTCTCCGTAAGTCCGTATATCTCTTCCGCGGTCCCGCAGACCATGCGTATCCGCGCAATCCTGTTGCTGCTCATGCCTTCCACGCGGGAAAGCCAGTACGCATACTTACTCATCTGCACCTCCCCACAGATTCCCGTCAATGCTTCTGTAACAGACCGCCTCATTCAGATCCCGCAACTGAATCTTCTCCGACCTTCGCATGTCCGCAATTGTCCTTGCCACCCGCAAAATCTTATGATAAGTGCGGGCCGTTAATGACATTTTCCGATAGATATTCTCCATGTAATGCAGTTCCTTATCATCCAGACGGCAGAATTCAGCCAGTCGATAGGCCGGTATCCTGCTGTTATGGCAGAAGTCCTCCTGCCTGTAACGGTAGAGCTGAATCTCCTGACACATAACCACCCTCTCCCGGATGCTCTCGGAAGACTCGTTCTCCATATTTCCGGTCAACTCCTCATAACTGATTGTCTGCGCTTCGACGCAAAGATCAATCCGGTCAATCAGAGGCTGTGATATTCTCCCAAAATATCTCTTTAAAACCGCAGGCGTACATCGACACCTCTGCATGTCCGGATAATAACCGCAGTTGCACGGATTCATGGATGCCAGAAGCAGGAAATCCGACGGATAGCTTACATTTCCGCATGCCCGTGACAGGTGAATCTCCCGCTCCTCCAAAGGCTGCCGCAATATTTCCAACGTCTGTTTGGAAAACTCCGTCAACTCGTCCAGAAAAAGTACCCCGTGATGTGCCAGTGAGATTTCTCCCGGACGAATCGGATTTCCGCCGCCCGCCAGTCCGACACTGCTTATGGTATGATGCGGATTGCGAAACGGGCGATCCGTCAACAGGCTGTCCTTCTCCATCATCAGTCCGTTGATACTGTATATTTTGGAGACCTCCATCTGCTCCTTTTCCGTCAGCGGCGGAAGAATGGTTGCCATCCGCTCCGAAATCATGGTTTTTCCGGCTCCCGGAGGACCAATCATTAGCATGTTGTGCATCCCGCTTGCCGCCACCTCCGCTGCCCTCTTTAAGAATTTCTGTCCGTTCACCTCCGAAAAATCACAGCTTTTCTTCATTATAGGACGCTTTTCCAATTCATGTTCCGGTTCCCGGTATTCGGAAGTCTGCAGATAACGGATGACTTCCAGAAGGGACGAAAAGCCATATGTGCTGACGTTTTTTACAAGTCCGGCCTCCCTCCTGTTATCCGCAGGCACAATAAACTTTGAAATTCCGTTTTTGGCTCCGTCCGATACCATCGGCAACATTCCTCTCACCGGCAGAAGATCTCCGTTCAGATTCAATTCTCCGGTAAACAGAATCCCCTCACAACTTTCCTTCTCAATAATCCCAAGCGATACAAGAAGCGCAACCGCAATGGGAAGGTCAAAACCCGTACCGGTCTTTCTTATATTTGCGGGCGAAAGATTTACCGTGATTCGCTTTGCCGGCAGAGCAATCCCGCAGTTATGAAGGGCTGTCCTCACCCGCTCCTTTGCTTCCCTAAGCTCCGAAGATAAGTACCCCACCATGTCAAACACCGGCATCCCCGTACTGATATCCACCTCGACACGGATAAACACCGCGTGAATTCCATCCAGCATGGATGTCATTACTGTACTGTACATATTCACCTCTGTTCCAACAATTGGGAATCTGCATGGATTCATGCATGAAAAAAGATGAATTTATTCTAACACAAAATTCATCTTTTTACACCCTGATTTTGAAATTATTCGCAAATTATTTTTCGAAGTTTCTCCAGCGCCTTTTTTTCGATACGTGACACATAGGAACGGGATATTCCCAACCGGTCTGCAATCTCCCTCTGAGTCTGCTCGCGCTCCCCGTCCAGACCGTACCTCTTTCGGATAATCAAAAGTTCCCGGCTGCTTAAAACCGTTCCCATCTCCGCCTTGATTTTTCCGATCTGCTCCTTTTTTGCCACATCATCAATCACATTGCTGTCATTGTATTCCAGCACTTCCACGAGCTGTATCTGATTTCCTTCTTTATCCGTCCCGATGGATTCAAACAAAGACACCTCCCCACGAACCTTCCTTTTACTTCTGAAATGCATGAGCATCTCATTGTCTATACAGCGAATTGCATAGGTGGCAAAACGGCTTCCGTAATCCGGTCGGAAACTGTCCGCTGCTTTCAGAAGTCCGATTGTCCCGATTGATATGAGATCCTCCATGTCCTCCTGGGAGCCGGTATATTTCTTGGCCACATGGGCCACAAGGCGCATGTTGTGTAAAATCAGCTCTTCCTTTGCTGCCTTCTCCCCATTCTTTATCCGGTTCAGGCAATCCTCTTCTTCCTCCGGTGACAGTGGAACTAAAAATGTTTTCACTCAGCACCTTTTTACAACTGCTTTCTATTATACTATGACGCGAAAGCTTTTCTCGTGCTTTTCCCCCAAAAAAGGTACAAGGCGCCGTTTTCACAGCGCCCTGGTTCTCTGTTCCAGTTCTTCTTTATTATAGGGAACTTTGCCCTTTAAAACCTCATTTTTCACGAAGGCATAAGTTGTCTTCTCCCCGCGTTTTGCCAGCATCGTAAGAAGATAGCCCAAAAGTGCCTCGGTGTCTTCATGTATGATATAATTCTTCTTTCCTTTCAGGAAATACTGATAGGGACTCTGATCGGTATACTTCTCCTTCTGATAGTTCTTAGACGCGCTCACACGGTCGATAAACATCTCCACCACATAGCGGATGGGCATCTTCATCCCAGTCATTCCGCCATGCTCTTTTCCGTCTCCGGTGTCCACATCATAATCAATCCAATACTCCAGATGATGCTTGTTCCGCCCCTTGTGGTGCAGCCATGCGGTCGAATATCCTTTATCCTTCCGCTCCGCATTATTCGGACTCATATATCCTTTGTAATATCTGCATCCAACCAGAAATTCCGTCGGGGAATATTTGGACAGATCATGTAAAAGTCCCTGCTTATACAGCCCCACCTTAAAGCAGCCCACAAGAACCAGATTTTTATGTCTTGTTATTGTACAAAAATGTTTCCACGCCTTACTCATTTACTTTTGCGCCTCATTTTCCTGTTCTCTCGTTTTTCCTTTGGTAACTGTTCCTCACGCACGGTTTCTTCCTTTTTTCTGCTCACCAGTACACAGATGGTCTGTGGCAAAACGATCAACTGATCCATATCACACGCTTTCGGCTCCTGCAAAAAAGGATGCTCGTCATCACTGCTGTCAATTACCAGATACCATTCCTTTTCCCTTGGCAGCTTCGGAAGTGCAAGTCCTGCTTCCTCCTGCGAAAAATTGTAAGCGGTATATACATCCTCCGCATCCTTTTTCTCATCTGCATATGCTCCGCAGTACATGACTCCAAGGCTCTGCCGTCCCTCCAGCGGGCGCTGTTGCCATGCATTTTCCCCATGGTACGACAAATCCGGACTTCCCAGAAATTTGTAATCCGAAAACTGAAACGGTTTGTCACAGGAAAGAATCTTATGCTCCTTTCGAAATGCGATCAGGCGGCGTAAAAAATCCAGTTCCCGTTGATGTGTCTTTTCATTTTTCCAGTTCAGCCAGCCAATCGGATTATCCTGACAGTACGCATTGTTATTTCCGCTCTGGGAGTTGCAGATTTCGTCTCCCGACCAGATCAGCGGAACTCCCTGCGCCAAAAAAAGCATCAACATACTGTTTCTCCACTTACGGCGCCTTACGGCATTGATGCTTCGTTTTCTGGTTGGTCCTTCCACTCCGTGATTATTGCTGAAATTCCAGACACTTCCGTCCTGATTATCCTCTCCGTTTGCCTCGTTATGCTTATCGTTATACATGAACAGATCCGCCAGGGTAAATCCGTTATTGCCGGTAATGTAATTTACAAAGCCAAAGTATTCGCCCTGCTTGCGCTGCTGGTTCATGAAATCCTGCATGTTTCCGTTGAATTGATTCAGGATACGCCTTGCCGGATACATATATTCATCCTTGTAAATGAACAAATTCTTGTATTTCCGGCTTTCCCTGCATACCTTCTCATCAAATCCAACATAAAAAATCTTGGTTCTGCTCAGAATCTGATCCTGTACAATTGCCGTAATCGGAAGATTGGTACCCAGCAAATGAAATCCATCCACCTGATACTCCTTTACCCAGTAGCGAAGCGCATCAAGAATCAGATTGTGGTTGGTATCATCCTCAAAATACATCTCCATGATACATTCCATCCGGTTCTCATGAAGCTTTCGTATCAGTGTCCTGTACTCTTCCGACGCATTCTCCGGATCTGATGCATAAGAAGCCTTCACCGCAAAATAGTTTCCCTCCTTGTATCCCCAGTAATTGACTTCGGGCGGCGCTTTCACCTTCCTCTGGGAAGGCTTGATCATGTCCTTCTCATGCTCCTCCCACCTGATATATTCCGGAATCTTCTCCTCCGGCAAAAACTCTATCTCTTCAAACTCATACACCGGCATCAGTTCCACTGTGGTAATGCCGAGCTTTTTCAAATACGGAATCCGGTTGATCACCGCCTTAAAGGTTCCTGCGGTCTTCGTCCCGGAATCCATGGTAAACCCCCGGACATGAAGCTTGTACATAATCATATCGGAGCGATCCGTCTCCGGGCTCAATATCTTACATTTCTGCGCTTTCTGCGGCACAAGAGAAGCACATACTTCATAATTCACTTCCCTGCGGGCACTGTCATTCCAAATCTGTCTTCCCCTGATTCCATGGGCATAGGGATCCATCACACGGTTTCCGTTTATCTCAAAATAATAAGTGTATTCATCCGGTTTCAGATTCTTGATGGCGATGGAGCGCAGTGAGCCGAGACAATATTCCTCCGGCACTGCAATCCGCTCCGGCTTTTGTTCTCCTGCATGAAGCAGCACCACAAAACACTGATCCTCTTTTTCTCCGCAAAATGTAAAATTTGTCCACTCGCACTGTTGGGAAACCCCAAGCTGTGCATAGCTTCCTTCTTTAATAATCATGTTCATTCTTTCCTGTCTATCTGTCAGAGTCTGTTTCATATGTGTAGATTATAACCTTTTTGATACATTTTGTACATAATATTTTTGGCATCTGCGCCCTCCCACCGGAAGACGGACATGAATTTTCCAGCAGGCTCGATTGACAAGTCCGACGCAAGCCGATATAATGATGAAAAACACGCAGAATTGCACAGAAAGAGAGAGTATAGCCATGGCAAAAAATGAAAAAGCAACTCCTGTCACACCAGACGAAATGGATGACATCCGTGTCACCATTGAATTGGATGAAGGCGAAGTGGAATGTCAGATTCTGACCATCTTTGAGGCAGAAGGCAGAGATTATATCGCATTGCTTCCATTAAATCCGGACGGAAGTGAAAAAGAAGAAGGCGAGGTATACCTGTACCGCTATGCGGAAGACGAAGAAGGACTCCCTGAAATCGGTTTTATTGAAGATGACGAAGAATATGAAATTGCATCCGACCGTTTCGACGAAATGCTGGATGACAACATGTTCGATGCAATGGATGACTGATCATCCTCTCCCCCCTCAGATTAGCGAAATATTTTCCTAATCTGAGGAGGTCATAAGCAATTTTCAGGAATCGGACATCGACGTAAATTCATATCGCGGCTGAAATTCCCCACCACCATACAATTTGTAATACTGTTCAAAAATTCTTTTCATGACTAACGGGATGTTGTCTTTTCCCACTTCCATCAAAATGATCAAAAACTGCAATGAGCTGTAACGTGTACAGACATCTACATTTCGGATATTGATACGGATGGATTTTTCCATACATCCAAGTGCCTGCTCAATCTTCTCGATAAACAGGGTTTCAGCGGAAGCGGCATCCATGGTAATCAAAACCAGATGGCAGGTATGCTGATAGCGTTTCCCTAAATTGTTCATATACTCATATATCTTGGAGAACTCTCTGTTGTCCAGGTCCAGTGCTCCCTCATAGGTACCGCTGTCACAAAGCGCTTTTGCAATCTGCTGCAGATCTCTGCCTTCCATTCCCAGCTTTGCATCCGCCTGCTCAATCTGATGATAGAAAGAATAGTCATTCTTACCGTTCTGCTTTACATAATATAAAGCCTTATCCGCCTTGGAATAACAGTCTGCGAAAGGAGCCCCCTGCGGGCACATACACAAACCGCATGACAAAGAGGCCGCCTTGATTTCCGGATCCTCTTCTTTTTTCTCATAAAAGGCAGCAAAAATCTCCTTTACAATCTCTTCCACTGCTTCTTTTTCGATATCCGGCAGGAAGAACAAAAATTCATCTCCGCCAAGCCTGCAGATATTGGAATGTTCCGCATAACCGGAAATAGTATTCCCCAGCAGCTTCAAAGCCCTGTCTCCGGATTTATGACCATAGATATCATTAATTTTCTTGAGATTATCCATGTCGAGAAAGACCAGACACCCCGCATGCTTCTGCATACTTTTGGAAATCTGCTTTTCTCCGAGATTTCTCATAGGCAGCCCTGTCAGGAAATCCATATTCTCTGTATCCGTGCGGCTTTGCATGGTGTCCATAACACCGGAAATAAACATACTTGCTTCCCTGGTTCCCGTTGTCTCCGGCTCCGAAACAGCTTCAATCTCCAGACGATTTTCATCAAAGAGACGCAAAAACGCATCGACCACCGCAGGATCAAACTGCTTTCCTCTGTTCTTAACGATTTCCTCGCGGATTTGCTGCTTTGTCAGCGCATTCCGGTAAATCCTCCTGGAACTCATGGCGTCATAACTGTCTGCCACGGCAACAATACGGGCATAAATCGGAATCTCTTCTCCGGCAAGTCCCTTTGAATAGCCGTGCCCGTCATAGCGCTCGTGATGATACCTTGCCACCTCTTCCACATGATCAATCAAGGTAATGTTTTTGAGTATATCCGCTCCGATATCGGTATGCTTTTTGATAATTTCATATTCTGCATCCAAAAGCTTTGTCGGCTTGTTCAAAATGGTATCCGGAACTCCGATTTTTCCGATATCATGCAGGTGTGCCGCATTCTTGAGATTTTCCGCGTCCTTATCATTCCAGCCAAGTTCCCTGGCAAGCAGTGCCGAATACTCTGCGACCCGGTGGGAATGTTCCCTGGTATACTCGTCCTTTGCTTCTATCGTTGTTGACAGAGTCTGTATCATCTTTAAGGACATAATCTCTGTTTGTTTTCTGCGGTTTTCTATCTGCTGCATCTGCCGCCTGTTTTCCAGATTGCGAATGTCTCTTACGGTATTGATAATCGTCAGGAAAAGCAGCAAAAGCAAGCCTATTCCCAAAAACACTTCCGATATACTCACCACAAAGTAAACGGATACCACTTCCAGGACAGCACCCAGCATGCCAAGCAGAAGCGCCGCCACAATCAGCAGATAGTCCTTAATTCTTCCATTCCGCCAATCCAGAATGAAAGTAATAAAAATTGCGACAAAGCTGATAAGCAGTATCAACTGTGAAACAAAAA
Organism: Lachnospiraceae bacterium; assembly: GCA_029227035.1. Taxonomy (GTDB): domain Bacteria; phylum Bacillota; class Clostridia; order Lachnospirales; family Lachnospiraceae; genus Roseburia. The sequence goes on along the minus strand of JAQXZD010000076.1, from coordinate 6,413 downwards.
GAGTATCCAGATAATCCGCGATCTCCGCCATCTGCAGGATGCTGGAAATAATCAGATTCAGGATTGCCGCCCATTGAATCGCTCCGAAAAACTTCCTGTAACGGCCATGCTGTATTCCGTCCACATATATAAGAAGCGGTATCGGACACAACATGACTATCACAAAACATAACGTGGCAAGAGATGACGCATTGGATATAAACAATTGCCGCAGCTTGGATTCTCCAATCATCCAGACGGCGCCAAGCACAAGACACCAGCCGATAAATTGCAGATTAATCTTCGTCTTATAGGCGATGCTTAAAGCAATACTAAAAATAATGGTAATAATTCCTGCAAATAAAATGAAAAAAGCTACAAATAACTCTTCCCCGTAAACACTGAAGAAATAGTTCCAGATATCCGCTTTATTTCCGCAGTACAACTCGTTTACCACGCCTGAGTACCGCTTGGCGCCGGACCACAAATCAATCCGGAGTTTCTTCCCCGCATCTTCCGCTGAGGTATCGCAAAAAGCAAACCTGCTTGCGGAATCGGAACCAAACTGTCTCGAATCCTTGGTGTCATATTCGGAACGCAGTTTTCCGTCAATATAAAATCGGATTTTCTGTTGCGAACCACGGATTGCGATTGTGCTTTCGTCATAGTCCTCCGGAAGTATGGTGGTAATTGTCATGGTCTGTCCGGGTGCAACCGGATAATCTCCCGGCACGGAAATTTTCTCCGTTGTGCCATCCGGCTTTTCCCATATGATACTTCCCTCATAGACAAGATTCTCCTGTGTCGCATCCACATCTCTTTCAGACGGATAAGAACATTGCACGAAGATAAAGCCGATAAATATTGTTGCAACTAAGACATAAAACAGAGTTTTTACAGTTTTCATCATCTTTTCTCCACTAAATTATCCTAATGTAAGCAAAAAACTATATTTTACGGAAATTATAGCATTGTTCTTTTTCGAGTGCAACCAAACTCTTCAGAATATCATTGCGCAGCTTCCCGGATAAAACGTGATAACTCCACTTCTTTGTTTCGAATCTGTTTTACTGCGCACATAGTCAGCTTTCGTTTTGCCCGTGTCATTCCCACATAAAAAAGCCGGCGTTCCTCCTCTACATCCTCCTTCAGCACAGCCTTCTTGTAAGGCATAATCCCCTCATTGACATCCAGAAGATAGACCTCCTCAAACTCCAGACCTTTGGAACTGTGCAAGGTTGCAAGAGTTACCGCATCCTTGTTCTCCCGGTTTCTCTGTGCCTGCTCTTCCAATTCCCTCTTGTAATCCTCAATATGGGTAAACCACTCTTCCAGTGTTTTATATCCTTTTGCACCAGCCTGAATCTCATCTGCGACTTCGTACAAATCCTCCGCGTTGACATTCCGGTATTCCGCATAATCCGCAATGTAATCGTCATAACCGATTCCTTTCCGGATAAAATTGACGGCAGCATACGGACTTAGCGTATTTAACAACCGGGTATCCCTCCAGAGCTGCTCGATACGCTCTGCAATCCACGGCTGTTCCTCATACATCTTAATCCATTCGTCAAAGGCAACCTGTGGCTCACACAGGCTGTCTCTTCCGATGTAACGCTTCGGCTTATTCATGATGCTTAAGAAATCTGCTCTCTTATCGCTTCCCTGTGCAATACGGATATACGTAAAAAAATCCTTTGCTATCCAGTGCTCATACACATTGGGAATCTTGTCCCTGGTTCGAAATGCCACATTTGCAGAGAGCATCTGCTCCATCAGAAGGCGCGGCTGCGTATTCGTCCGAAAAAGAACCGCAATTTCAGACAACGGAGTTCCCCTATTCTGCGCTTTTTTGATTTCTTCTATAATGTAAGCATTCTCTTTGGACTGATCCTCAAACAGTTGAAAGCCAACCGGTTCCCCGCCTTCCTTTGCTGCCTGGATCTCCTTGGGATAGCGCTTTTCATTATGCTTTATCAGTTTTCCGGCCGCCTCCACAACCGGCGGTTCGCAACGATAATTCACATTCAGCATCACCTTTTTGGCATCCGGAAATTCCTGTTGAAAACCAAGCATAATCTCCGGCTTTGAGCCGCGAAAACGGTAAATGGACTGATCGTCATCCCCCACAATAAACAGATTATTTCCCGGTGCCGCCATCATCTTCATAATCTCCCACTGAATCGGGTTGATGTCCTGAAACTCGTCTATCAGTATGTACCGGTACTTTTTCTGCCATGCTGCCAGAATATCTTTTCTCTGGTCAAACAAATCGTAGGTATAGGTCAGCATATCATCAAAATCAAGCAGACGGTTCTCGCTCATACGCCTGCTGTATGCCATATAGATTTTCCGAAAAACCTCTTCCCCACAGGTTCCGGAATAGAAATGCTCCAGCGGAATTCTCTCGTTTTTTACCCGTCCGATTTCCCCCAGAAGGTCTCCGATAAATTCATTCTCGTCCTGATACTCCAGATGATGATAGGAAAGAATTTCACGCATAAACTGATATCGCTTTTCTTCCGTTGCAATATTACTGCTGTCAAAGTGATAGGCATATTTCAGCACCATAAAAAAGATGGCATGAAATGTGCCAAACGTCACCCGGCTTTGGTCCTGCCCCGCCATCGCAAGGAATCTCTGTTTCATCTCCTGTGCCGCTGCACGGGTAAATGTGATGACCAGTATATTGGAGGGATTTACGTGATGTTCCTCTATTAAATTGTATGTTCTTTTTGTGATTACAGCAGTCTTCCCGGAACCGGGACCTGCCAGGACAAGCATCGGGCCATCCTTGTGGTGGATGGCCGTAAGCTGAGACTGGTTAAAATTCATCTGTTCTCCTATTTTGAAAGAAGCTCAATTCCCTTTTTGATACGTCTTATGGATTCTTCTTTTCCAAGCACTTCCATAAGTTCCGTTGCTCCGCCAGGAGTCATCTGCTTACCGGAAACGGCAGTACGAACCGGCCACATTACATATCCGTTCTTGCAGCCTTTCTGTTCCACATACTGTAACAGTAACGCATACAGCGCATCATTACTGTAATCCTCCTGCGCCTCCAGAAGCGGAAGAATCTCCGTAAGCACTTCCAGTGAAGTCTCTGCATTGGTCTTCATCTTCTTGTGCGTATACATAGCAACATCATATTCCGGAAGTTCCTCAAAGAAATCAATATGTTCACGGATATCCGGGAAAATCTCAATACGCGTCTGTACCATCTTTGCAATTTTCTTCAAATCATAATCCTTGGTAATTACCTCGCGGATATACGGGAGTGCCTTTTCATAAAAGGCATCAAAATCCATCTTCTTGATGTATTCGCCATTCATCCACTTTAACTTGGTATAATCAAAGACCGCCGGAGACTTGCTCATATGATGATAGTCGAACTTCTCAATCATCTCCTGCATCGTCATAATCTCCTGATTATCTGCCGGACTCCATCCCAAAAGTGCCACAAAATTGACAATTGCCTCCGTCAGAAATCCCTGCTCCACAAGATCTTCAAATGAAGAATGTCCGCAACGCTTGGAGAGCTTCTGATGATTCTCATCCGTAATCAGCGGACAGTGGATATATACCGGCACCTCCCAGCCAAATGCTTCATACAGACGATTGTACTTCGGCGAAGAGGACAGATATTCGTTTCCTCTTACCACATGCGTGATTCCCATGAGATGATCATCCACAACATTTGCAAAATTGTACGTCGGATATCCGTCGGACTTAATCAGAATCATATCGTCCAACTCTGCGTTATCCACCGTAATGTCTCCGTATATCTCATCCTCAAAAGTCGTGGTGCCCTCTGTCGGATTGTTCTGCCGGATTACATACGGCACTCCCGCCTTAAGCTTCTCTTCCACTTCTTCCTTGGACAAATGCAGGCAGTGCTTGTCATAGACATGAATCTCTTTGCCTGCCACGGTTGTCTTAAGGCTTTCCAGACGTTCCTTGTCACAAAAACAATAGTAAGCCTCTCCCTTTTCAATCAGTTTTTTGGCATATTCCAGATAAATGCCTTTTGCCTGACGCTCACTCTGTATATACGGACCGCATCCGCCATCCTTGTCCGGTCCCTCGTCATGAACCAGTCCCGTCTCCTTTAAGGTACGGTAAATAATATCCACCGCTCCCTCCACATAACGTTCCTGATCCGTATCTTCTATTCTCAATATAAAATCTCCGCCCTCATGCTTTGTCACAAGGTACGCATACAGTGCTGTGCGAAGATTTCCTACATGCATTCTTCCCGTAGGGCTTGGTGCAAATCTTGTTCTTACTTTACTCATTACATGATTCTCCTTTTTTTCGTGTCCGTCTTATTATATACTAAAGTTTTCCTCTGTGCAAGAAGACTGTTTCACATAACGGTTCTATTTTCATATCATATAGCATACGTCAAATTGAAAGGAAAGAGATAGAATGGATCGAAGCAATATGCAGACACCGCCAATGGACGACTGCAGCATGCAGGTGCCGGGCATGGCCTATGTCCCTTGGCAGTACTTCAACCAGACCTATGATCCAAAGCGTGCGCTTATGGCAGGAACCATATTCCCGGAATTAGACAAACCTTTTACCGGAAAATGCATGATGCAGATGGGAGGTCGGCGAAGATGAACAGACCAAACCAGATGCAGCCAATGAATAAACAGGATTTATATGAATGGGTTCTCTCCCTCGGGCTGTGCGCCTATGATATGCTTTTGTATCTGGATACGCATCCGGATGACAAGGACGCGTTAAACTACTTTAACGAATGTAACGAACTCTATCAGAAAGCAAAAGCTTCCTACGAGGAGCGCTACGGAAATCTGAGAGCCTTTACAGGCGAACCGTTAGAGTCATGGGATTGGAACGCTGCCCCAATGCCATGGGAAGGAGGGATGTAATTTATGTGGAGCTATGAGAAAAGATTGCAGTATCCGATTTCCATTACAACGCCCAATGCGAGGCTTGCTTCCTATATCTTAAGCCAATATGGAGGTCCGGACGGTGAGCTTGGCGCCTCCATGCGCTACCTCTCCCAGCGTTTTTCCATGTCAAATCCAAGAGTAGCAGGACTGCTTACTGACATCGGGACAGAAGAACTTGCACACCTGGAAATGGTCGGAACGATTGTCCGTCAGCTTACCAAAGGGCTTTCCGCACAGGAACTGGAAGCCGGAGGCTTTGCCCCATATTATATTGACCACACTGCCGGAATCTGGCCTCAGGCTGCCGGCGGTTCCCCGTTCAGTGCCAGCGAATTTCAGTGCTGCGGAGATTCCATCACGGATCTTACGGAGGATATGGCTGCCGAACAGAAAGCACGGACGACATATGACAACATCTTACGTGTGGTAAAAGATCAGGAAGTTGCCGATCCGATACGCTATCTGCGCGCAAGGGAAATCGTGCATTTCCAGAGATTCGGGGAAGCGCTTCGTCTGGTTCAGGATGAGCTGGACAGCAAGAACTTTTACGCCTTTAACAAAGATTTTGACTGTTTTAAAAACTGACTTTATTAAAAAGCTGCAGGATATTTTCCCGCAGCTTTTTCTACTCCGTATCCGTCATCAATTCGATTTTATGGATAATCTGTTCAATTTGCTGTCTGCTGCTGCCAAGCTGATTCATGTTCTTCTTGGCTTCATTCTTCATATCGGTAATGCTTTTTAAGCTGTATTCCATACGCGCGCGAATTTTCTGCCTGCGGGTAATGAGCTCATGCTTTAACTCTACCAGCTCCCGACTGTCCACAATCGCAGGCGCATAGTTTACCCATATCCGTGCATCATACATGTGAAGCTTCAGCAGTGCATCCACCAGTGCACGCGAGCAGTGTTCCAGTTCATCATTGGTTCTGCGGAATTTTTCTTTCTCCTGTTCTTCCTTCTTGTACTGGTCATAAAGGAACTGCAGCTCATACGCATTGCGCACATGATACTTTTCGCAGGTAAAATCCACTGCATTTTTTACGTTTACATATTTGATCTTTACATGATTCTCTATGGATATGGCATGATTATGGTTCACTTCCGCCTGCCGGATATCCCGCGCGGCATTCTGGGTACGTATCAGTATGTATCCCCCCATCACCACTGCGATAATTGCAATAATCGTAATCGGAAGCTGCAGGTTCATCTCAAAATACCAGGAAACAACCACCAAAAGCGCCATAAGCGTGGCAAAACCGGCAAACAGATAACATGCCATTCTTCGCATGGTATTTCTGGTGCGGATGGCATTTGACTTTTGCATGGACCACTCCAGCTTCTTCCCTTCCAGATAGGACATATCCTTCTTGATTGCGTCCAGATCCTTCTCATTTGCCTGCAGCCGCGAGATGGTCCTCGGAAGATTCTCCTCTTCCTCCTGCATCTGTGCATACTGTGTATCGGACAGCTTCTTCTCCATCTTAAGAAAATTCGTCCGCCGGCTCTCCA
>JAQXZD010000075.1 GCA_029227035.1 Lachnospiraceae bacterium | reverse complement strand
CTTTAAATGCTTTTCGGAAAGCGAAAAGCCCAGCGGCTCAATCAGATGTAGCCTTGTGTTGGTTGCGACACAGGTTCGTCCGATATTTCCGGTATTTGCCGGTATCTCCGGCTCATATAATACAATATTAAGCTCTGCCATCTTTAATTGCCTGCCCTTTTCTCACGCAGCTCTGTAACAAAAGCCTCTACTCTTCCCAGCGCCTCTCGCAGATCCTCCAGAGAATATGCATACGAAATCCGGATAAATCCCTCCCCAGAAGCTCCAAATGCCGTGCCCGGTACAACCGCCACCTTCTGCTTCTTCAGAAGCTCATTGGCAAATTCTTCCGATGTCATGCCAAACTCGCTGATACTCGGAAATGCATAAAAGGCTCCAAAAGGTTCAAAACAGGATAATCCCATCTCCCTGAACCGCTTCAGAACATAACGACGTCTTCCATCATACTCCTCCCGCATCATGGTAACATCCGCATCACCGTTTTTCAGGGCCTCTACTGCCGCATACTGGCTTGTGGTAGGTGCACACATAATGGCAAACTGATGAATCTTAAGCATCTGCTTAATCACCACTTCCGGTCCGCAGGCATAGCCAAGTCTCCATCCTGTCATCGCATGCGACTTCGAAAAGCCGTTAATTACAATGGTTCTCTCCTTCATACCCGGAAGAGATGCTATGGATACATGGTTGTCCAGATAAGTAAGTTCCGAATAAATCTCATCACTCAGCACAAAAATATCATGCTTTATGATAATCTCTGCAATTGCTTCCAGATCTTTTTTCTCCATAACCGCACCGGTCGGGTTATTCGGAAACGGCAGCACCAGAAGCTTTGTCTTCGGTGTAATTGCAGCCTCCAGCTCTTCGGCTGTCAGACGGAATTCATTCTCCGCCTTCAGTTCAATGATTACCGGCGTTCCGTTTGCCAGCACACAACACGGCAGATAGGAGACATAACTCGGCTGCGGAATGAGCACTTCATCTCCCGGATCCAGCATCGCACGCATGGCCACGTCAATTGCTTCGCTGCCGCCGACTGTCACAAACAGCTCCTTATTGTAATCATATTGCAAATCATATCTGCGCTTCAAAAACTTCGCAATTTCAATTTTTAAGTCTTTTAATCCCGCGTTGGAAGTATAAAAAGTTTTTCCCTTTTCCAGAGAATAAATGCCCTCATCGCGGATATGCCACGGAGTATCGAAATCCGGTTCCCCAACACCCAGTGAAATAGCGTCTTCCATCTCACTTACAATGTCAAAAAACTTACGAATACCCGACGGCTCAATTGTCTTAATTACTTTTGATAACGGATCTCTCATTATGCCATCATTATCCTTTCATCTTTTGCTTTCGGTGCCATGACCGTACCGTGGTCCTTATACTTCTTCAAAATAAAATTTGTCTTGGTGCTGAGTACCTGATCCAGCGCGGACAGCTTATCCGAGACAAACTGTGAAATCTCCCGGAGCGTCTTTCCTTCCAAGGTCACCATCAGGTCAAAGCCCCCGGAAATCAGATACACAGAGTTTACCTCCGGATAGTTATAAATCCGCTCTGCCACTTTATCAAATCCCATGCCTCTCTGTGGAGTCACACGTACCTCAATTAAAGCCGTCACCTTTTCCACGCCTGCTTTATCCCAGTTAATCAGAGTATGATATCCGCAGATAATTCCCTCCTGCTCCATACTTTCAAGCTCATTCATAACTGTTGCCTCATCCACACCAAGCACTACGGAAAGCTCCTTGATATCGATACGACTGTTCTTTTCTATAAATGTTAAAATCTTTTCTCTCATGACTTCCTCCTACTTTTCCAATTTCCATAATTCGTCTGTTTGTGTTGTCTCCAGGTAACGGCTTTCCTCTGCGTTATAAATAATCCTGTCATTACCGGCCGTCGCTTTTCCAATCACAACCGCTTCCGCTCCCGCCTGCCTGATGGCATGCGCCAGAGCGTTTCCGTCTTTGGCTGCCATAAGAATGCTTCCCCCTGACAACAGCTTATAAGGATTCAAATCAAAATATTCACAAATTTCAACTGTTTCCTGACGAATCGGAATCTTTTTCAAATCGATTTCAAGTCCGACGCCGGAGCATTGTCCCAGTTCCCAGAGCGCTCCAAATACTCCGCCCTCCGAGAGATCGTGCATTGCCGCAACGCCAGACTTTATGGCGACTGCAGCCTCCGAACGAACCGATAAATACCCGGCAAAAGTTTTCGCCTTATCAATAAAAGGCAATGCATAGCGCTCTGCCAGCTCCGACTCTCTCTGCATTGCCAGAAGTGCCGTTCCCTCTAAGCCAACGCTTTTGGTCACGAGAATATCCATTCCCGGCTCCGCAGCCGCCGCACTTTTCAGTTTTCCTGCCTCTGTTGCCCCGAGAGCTGTCACAGTTATCACAGGCTCCGCCACGGACCGGACCACCTCCGTATGTCCGCCAAGCACCAGCAGTTCTTCCTTCACACACGCTGCATCAACCGCCGCCACAAGCTCTCTGAGCCCGTTTTCCGTATACGCGGTTGGAAGCAGAAACTGCACCATGACACCGAGAGGTCTTGCACCACTGCACAGCAGATTGTTCACCGCCGCATAAACACCGGCTTCCGGCAATATCTGCGTTCCCAGACAACGTGTCGCCATGGCAGACACCACCATCTCTGTCTCTCCGGTCCGGATGGCTCCATAGTCCATACCGACAGCAGGCTTTATCTGATTTTCTGTCATATGAAGTTGTCTGAGCACCGAACGTTTGAGTACGGCTTCCGATAATTTGCCAGCTTTCATCTTATCTCCATTTATATGCGGCAAGGCTGCCCCATATTTTATATGAAGCAGCCTGACTCTTAATCAGTGTCTTGATTGTCATCCGAATCGTCAGACGGTGTCTTGTTTCCACCATCTTCCTTTTCATCCTTTTTGTCCTTGTCTTTATCTTTATCCTTTTTGTCATCCTTCTTCTTATCTGAAGAATCTTTATCTTTCTTATCGGACTTATCCTTGTTGTCGTCTTCCTTGTCTTCCGGTTCCTCCGTCTTCTGCAGACCTGCCACCGCACTCTTGACTTTTGCTTCGTCTCCTGTTGCAACAGCCGCTTTCAATGCCGCAAGTCCTTCTTCCGAAGCACCCTTGGTTCCGATGGTAATAATCTTCGGGGATGCCTGATAGTTACTCTTATTGAACAGCTCCCTGCTCTGCTGCTTGCCATCTACTGTCACAATCTTCCATAACTGTGCCACACAGCCTTCATGTGCGGACTGATCCTGACTCCAGTATCCGGCAGCCTTCGTAGCATCCAGATTAAACTTCGTCTCCGGCTGCGTTGTCGAAACCGTCTCGCTCTCAAAGGATATCTCCCGGTTTGCCGGTCGTGTCTCTTTTCCGAACACATTGAAATAAATAATTCCGCCGCTGCAATATCCTTCTATATAAACCGGATACTCTGTATTGTTTTTAAAACGCAGATCCTTATAATTTCCTGCAATTGCCGCATCCATGGATGGCTGCACATAATGCACCTGCATGGAGTGGTTGAAACGCATGGTAATATCCAGCTCCGCGCGAATCACAGCATTGTACAATGTGGTTGCCACCTGGCAGATTCCGCCGCCAAAAGACTCTACGGTCGTACCGTTCTGATAGGCGCCTGCCAGCTCATATCCATTCTCCTGCGTAAAAGGACTCACGGTACTGCAAAGCTCGAATTCGTCTCCCGGATAAAGAATCGTTCCGTTTACCTTGCTGCAGCCAGTGGTCACATTCTTGGCACGCCCTGCACTGGAAGAGGCAAAGTTCGTGGAATATGCGCCCAGCAAATCCTGTACCTGCGCCAGTTCTTCCTCGCTTCCCCGAGGCTCAACCACCTTCGTCACAAGGTCAATCTCATTGCTTGATCCATCCCAGCCCTGTGCCAGAAAGTCATTGATTGCGTATACGGAATTCACAATATCGATTTCCTCACCTTCCTGTCCCGGGACAAAACGAAACGCTCCGTTCTCACGGACAAGACTGTTGTCCACTGCTCCCACAGCCAGACTTCCCGAATTTTCATATAGCTTCTGGGCCGTGCTCTGCTTATCAACACTCAGGTTCATATCCAGAACCAGCTTTTCTTTCTTCAAATCCTGAAGAGCCTTATAACGGTTCACAAGGCTTCCTGCATGACCGACTCCCAGCGCTTCCTGCACTGCTGCATCTGAATCCGCTGCCACTCCCATATCTTCGGCTGTCATCTCAATCGAACCGGTCTCTCCCTTCAGGGTAAATGTCGTATTCATAAGGCCTGCCACATATTCGTCCACGGCTGACTGTGCCTGTGATTCCGTGAGACCGCTCACATTGACATTTCCGATATACACACCGTCAACAATCTTTGTCTCTTCCTCGGCCTTAACAGGTTCCACCTTCTGTAATCCGATAACTGCGGCAAGCACCGCCGCACACAAAATTCCAAGTCTGCTAAATTTTCTCATATTCAATCCTTATCTTCCCATCTCTTCGTCTGACTACATATTGTAACACAAACCCTCACTTTTTCAAGCCTAAGTTCATGGCAATTTCCACGATTTCTTAAAAAGCAAGTGCAGACACTAAAGTTGTAACCACCATTGCCGCAATCAGAACGATTGCCGTAATTGCAATGATTCTCTTTTTCCGCTTGGAAGAATTAAAATTATACATGGTATTCACCTCTTTCTGAAAATGCGTTATAATAGAACAAAACACTTTGAAAGGAGTCTTTATGTTCTTAATTACTATTGGAATTACTCTTATATTTATATTGGTTCTGCAGATTGCCATCCGCAGGAATAATCACTCCCAGCAGGAACTTGAAGACAACTTCTGGGAACGTGAAGCCAAAGCTAATTTTACGAGGCGGAAAAACCTCGACAATCTTAATTATCTTACCATACCATTGGAAAAAATACCACAAAACCTTCATACAGATGCCGAAAATACACTGGTGAACCTTGCATCCTGCCGTATGCTTAACCTGAGCGGTCAGACAAATACCGATTTAAAGTTAGAATACGGAGCTGCCAATCTGGATGAGCTGAGCAGCTATGATGACAATTTTTCCAGTTTTGAAAACGCTGTGTCCACCTATGCCGAGGAATTGTCCGCCGCCGGACAGACAGACGATGCTCGCGCTCTTTTAGAGCTTGCCATCTCCTATAAGAGCGAAAAAAGCACGATTTATGTCCAGCTTGCAGAGATTTATAAGCAGACAGGAGATACTGAAAAAATCCGGGACCTGCAGGCAACCGCAGAGGGTTTACAACCTCTCCCGGGGAAACTGATTACCGAGAGATTAAAGCCTTATCTGACCTGATTTTATCCTGCAGACGGGATGCCTCACTTCTGGTAAGTGTCTCCCAGCAGATATCGTCTTTCAGTTGATACTGTTCCAGCAATTCCCTCAGTCTTTCTTTCTGATGCTCCGTCGCCGGGGTTTGACGCTTCGCTTTGTAAGTCAGAAGCCTCGGTGTCAGGAGTTCTTTTTTACCCTCTGCCAGCTCTTTCAGATGTTCAAATACTTTTTGCGTTTCAACGGCATCATCCAATGCCCGGTGCGCATTCTCTCTTTCTATATGAAAGTATTCGCACAAAGCCTCCAGCTTTTTGGATTGTTCCCCGGGAAGCAACAGCCGTGCCAGACGAAGCGTATCACAAGCATACAGTTCCAGAGGAATCCTCTTGTTGACCGCCCATTGCTTGACAAAGCTGTAATCAAATGTGACATTATGCCCCACAATTACATCCCCTGCAATAAACGCAAGCAGGCTCTGCATTGCCGTATCTTCCTCTTCTCCTTCTGCCGCTATCGCGTCCGTAATACCGGTCAGTTCCGTCACCTGTGCCGGAATTGGCCGTCCCGGTCTGACCAGCGTGCCATACGTTTCCGTAATCTGTCCGTTCCGAACCTTTACTGCACCGATTTCGATAACCTTGTCCGTTTTGGGCGCCAGTCCCGTCATCTCCAAATCAATTACCGTATAATCCGATATTCTGCCCTTCTCTATCATATGTACCTGCTTTCCAATCTATGTAAAAAAGTGATAGACAACCAAAAAAGCCAGCCGCAAAATGCCGCGGCCGGCTTTCTTTCCTGTATTTGTCATGAACCACACAATATCTTCCGAATCAGAACATCCACTCCCGCAATCCACAAAAGCGCCGTTCCAATCCCATACACAATGGTCTTTGAATTAAATCCGCAACGATATCCTATATACATACCTCCGATTACAAACGCAACCGTGACAATGACTGCCATAATCAGGATAATTGCAATATTGGTCTCCAAAAAGCCAAACGCAATCCCTGCCAATACCGTATAAATGGCGGTTCCGCAAGTCATCCGGACAAAACGCCGCATATCAAGATTGTTTTCCAGACGCTCCTCGATCTGCTCATTCCGGATTGCTTTTACCAGCAATCTGGCACCAAGCCCTATAAAGATAAGCATGGAGACAATCTCTCCCAGCAACTGCTCATTGGTCGCCGGATTTTTTCTGCAATAAAGGCTTGAAAGGAAATGTCCTAAAAACAATCCCACCACCTGCCCGATTGCAACAAGCACACAAATACAGGATAACTGTTTTTTATTTACTTTTGCTACCAAAGATCCCTGACACTCCATCGCGGCAAAAATATCCAGCGATAAGCCTGCCACAATAAGTAAATTTTCAATCCAGTTCATCCGCCTGTTCCTCCACCTGTAACTACTTCTTTATTTTACGTCAGCAGTCTTAATGGAGTCAAGCTTATAAATAAATTTTACACTTCCGTTCACACCGTCTGCCGTAGCTGTAAAAGTCTGATACTCTTCTCCCGCATCCAGCATTGCCTGCAGGCGGTCGGTAAGAGGCTTGATATCTCCGTTGTAACTATTCACAATCTTGGAGATTCCCTGCTCATCAAACTCAACCATTCCATCCTTCAAATCATGGGAACCATCATCCAGCGCATCCACACCATCCACAATTTTTCCGGTTGCATCATTCAATGCCGTAATTCCATCGGTAAGTGCCGGTACCTGATCTGCCAGCATCTGCGTTCCCTTACTGAGAGCTGCTGTTCCGCTGACCAGACTGTATCCGTTCTCCTGTACTGCCTCTATCTGCTTTGCCACTTCAGCCTTTGCGCTTTCTGCACCGCTGACTGCTGCCTGCCCCGCTGCAGAAGCTGCTGCACTCTGACATGCCCCGGCAAGCTGTGTTGCGATTGTCTGTAAACTGGTTTCCACTGCACTGCTAATCTGTGCATTGTTTCTTCCGGCGCTCAGTTGCTCCTTGATGGTACTCTGTGTCTTTGTGAATAAGGTATCCTTTGCTCCGGACTTTGCATAGAGAAGCTCGGCAAGCTGGGCACTGGACATTCCGTCTGTTACCGCATACATAACGGTTGCGGTCTGATCCTTTGCCTGTGCACCCTTCGCATAAGCTGCCTTAATCTGCTCTGCTGCCTGATCCGCGGTTACCTTGCTGTCTGCCGACTGTCCTGCCGCTGCCAGAAGCACCTGTCTTACCACTTCATTGTAAACGGTTGTTGCGGCATTTGTACTGTACGCGCCGTCATACAGGGAACTGTATAAGCCTCCGTCTGCAACACTTCCATCCTCCGATTTGGTATACCGCAGGGAAGCATAAATCTGGTCTGCAACCTCTTTGGTTTTTCCGTTCTTGAATTCCTGTGCGACAGCTTCACTTGCCTGCTTTTCTGCCGCAGCTTTTTCTTCCTCGGTCATCTTCGCCTTAAGACCGCGATCCAGAGCCTGAATTCCCTTGTTCACAGAAGCCGCACTCTGATTCAGGGTATTGACACCATCCCCGAGATCTCCGCTCTTGGAATAAAGTTCACTCATTCCGCTGGCATAATCTGCAAGGTTTTTCTGAAGGGTATCCATGCCTTCTGCCAGATCCGCGGAACCGTCTTTCAGCTTTCCCGTTGCATCAACCAAATCGTTAATCATATCATCCAGAGAAGAACTGTCTCCCGTCTTCATGGAAACCATGCTTCCTGCATTGACAACCATTGTCATTGCGGTATCCAGTTCAAAATTTTCAACATCTGCCGTAACCTCAAAGTCCTCCGGAAGATTTAATTCCTCTTCAAAATCAGAATCCTCGATTTCCAGACTTTCCTTGATTCCCGGAAGCGCATAACCGATTACAATATTACTGTCCCCGTTGCTCTGAATCTTGCCGTTGTTTACCTCGACATTTGTGAAGCTGTCATCCAGCACCATTGCCGTCATTGCTGCAAACGGTATCTTGACTTCCTGCTTTTCTCCGTTTACCGTCTCGGTGTAAGAAGAATTATTGGTATAGGTAAAATGAATTCTGACTTTTCCGGATTTTCCTGCCAGTTCTTCCGGTGTAATCTCCTTATCATCCAGATAATAGGTGACCTTCTGCGTAACAGGTGCCTCCTCCTTTGAGGTGCCCTGATAATAAATATCGTTGCCGTCTGCCTGCCAGGTCAGTTTCTCGCCATCCTGCTTATATTCTTCCTCGCCCTTGACATTTTCAATATCACTCAGCGTGGATCTGTCCTCTATGGTTTTTGCCCCGCCGTCGTTAATCAGGTGATCACTTACAATGGTATCATGAACCGTACCGTTTGCATCGGCAAGAAGATATACGCTCTCCTCTTTTCCGATTTCCTTATCGGAGGTCTCGATGGATATCAGATCTGACAGTTCCTCATCCTCTTCCTTACTCTCCTGCTGTACACTGGTCTCCTCTTTCTGGTCTGCCTGTACTGCCACTGCCGTCATACTGCTGCCCAGCAATGCCACTGTCAGAATTCCTGCTGTAATCCGAATCACATATCTATTTTTGAATTTTTTCTTTAATACCGGTAATTTCATATTATCTGTCCTCCTATTTATTCTTAACTTTGAAACCTGCACTTGATGCACATATAATCCTGTCAAATATCATAAACATTGACGGAAGAATAAAGACAACCACAAACATGCTGACAATCGCACCTCTTGCCATCAGGATACAAAGGGAACTGATCATATCAATGTTGGAATACATACCAACACCGAAGGTTGCCGCGAAGAAGCTTAAGGCACTGACGATAACCGACTGTGTGGATTTGCCAAGTGCATCTGTAATTGCTTCTTTCTTCTCCATTCCGTTATAGCGGTTCTTCTTGTACTTATTCGTCATAAGGATTGCATAATCAACGGTGGCACCAAGCTGAATCGTTCCGATTACAATGGATGCAATAAACGGAAGCACCGTTCCCGTATATGCCGGAATTCCCATGTTGATGAATATCGCAAATTCAATAACTGCCACCAAAATGATTGGAAGCGAAATGGACTTAAATACCAATGCAATAATCAGGAAGATGACTCCTATGGATACTGCGCTGACTCTCTTGAAATCCTTATCGGTAATCTCAATCAAATCCTTGGTGCAGGGAGCTTCTCCGATCAGCATTGCCGAATCGTCATACTTCTTGATAATCTTGTTAATCTCGTCACACTGTTTGTTGACTTCATCCGAAGCGGTTGCATATTCGGAAGATACTAACATCATCTGATAATCTCCGCTTATGAAAATATCCTTGATATTTTCCGGTACCATCTCCTGCGGGATGTTCGGTCCCAGCACCGAATCCAGAGAGACTGCCAGCTTCACGCCATCCAGCTTCTTAATCTCGTCTATCATGTTCATGCTGTCCTTTTCGGACAGGGAGCTTTTCGTGAGAATCATGTGGGTGGCACCCATATGATACTGTTCCGTCAGTTTGTCATTTGCCACCTTACTTGCAAAAGTATCCGGAAGCGTTCCCGTCAAATCATAATACACATCCGTATGGGTATATCCGTAAATTGCCGGAACCAAAACGATAAGGAAGACTACAAGAAATACTGCGGAATGTCTGGTTACCCATCCGGCAATTTTTCCGGCATCCGGCAGAATCACACGATGCTTTGTCTTTTCCACCGCTTTGTCAAATACCAGTATCAGCGACGGGAGAATCGTTACACAGCCAATTACACCAAAGACAACTCCCTTTGCCATGACAATTCCCAAATCTCTGCCCAGTGTAAAACTCATAAAGCACAGTGCCAGGAATCCGGCAACCGTTGTAATGGAACTTCCCACAACGGAAGTAATGGTATTAGAGATTGCATGCGCCATCGCACGTTCTTTATCTCCGTTGAACCGTTCCTGTTGTTCCTCGTAACTATGCCACAGGAAGATGGAGTAATCCATCGTAACTCCAAGCTGTAATACCGCCGCAAGTGCTTTCGTCACAAATGAAATCTGTCCCAAAAATACGTTGGAACCAAGATTGTAAACAATTGCCATTCCAATACTTAAAAGAAACAGGAACGGAACCACTACGGAATCCATCGTCAATGACAAAACAATCAGTGAAAGAACTACTGCAATCAGCACATAAATCACTGCCTCATTCTCTGACACCTTTTTAATATCATTGTTGACAGATGTCATTCCACTGACAAAGCATTTGTCTTCCATAAGCTGATTCATCTGCTCCACAGCCTCCATTGTGCCATCTGCTGACATTGCATCGTCATAAAGCACTGCCATGAGCTGACTGTCAGCTTCCTTATTGTTGAAAAATTCGTAGACATCATCCGGAAGCGCCTCTTTTGGTATGCTGAAATCTGCGACTGATCCATACCAGATAACGCTCTTTACATGCTTAATATCTTTAATCTGGTCTGCAACTTTCTCAACATCCTTATCTTCCATGCCCTCTACAACGACGAAGGAAAACGCCCCCGTCCCGAACTCATCCAGCAGAAGATCCTGTCCCTTCATGGTCTCAATCTCCCCCGGAAGATAAGAAAGGATATCATAGTTGACTCTGGTGTTGACATACCCGATTCCCGAAGGAATCAACAACAGGAATGCCAGAATCAGAATCGAAATCCTTAGTTTAACAACTCCTTTTCCAAATTTTATCATTTTCCTCACCATCCACTTTCTTTTTATTTCATTAGTGAGTATAAAAAAAAAGACTGAATATGAAAATATTCAATCTTTTTGCCCTGTATCGACGCAATATACATTTTCCGGATTTTGTATACCAATCTGCACAGATGCCCTTCTTTGTATGTATCTTTTTCACTTCTCACAATTCATTGATTACATCCATCATGGAACGCGAAATGATATACTGGTACGCCTCAGCCATCTCCCGCGGCGGAATGACCATCCCTGTCCGGATCCATTCTTCCGCGGCAAAGCACATGGACTGTGCGTAGTAATCCGCTATAATCTCCGGCGTAAGCCATCTGTGCTTTGTCTCTTTTCCGGACATCAGCTCCGTAATAATGGCAAGCAACAGTTCCTTTACACATTTGTGTGCAATATCATCAAACGTTATGACTCCATCCATCCTGACAATTTTCTCATAAAAGGGTTTGTCTTTTGCAATATTGGAAAACAAAAGCTCCATTCCCTCTGTAATCATTCCGTTCGAAAGCAGCGGTCCAATCGGTTCCAAAATCTCTGTCTTAATAATCCATTCAATCAGCTCAAACTTATCCTGAAAGTGATTATAGAAGGTCGGACGAATTACACCGGCTTTGTCCGTAATTTCTTTAATTGTAATCTTCTCCACCGGTCGCTTGACTGCAAGCTCCTTTAAGCTCTGCGCCAATAGCTGGTCAACCTCATTCCTCGCCTGTATTGCCATATCTTTCCCTGTTATTCATCAAACTCCATGGTTACAAAGTATCCTTTTTCCGTTTCCTTCACATCCACCACATCACCCTCACGGCTCTTCAAACGTTCACTGACGGCATAATTACCGGACATTGCAATGGCATGTTCAATTGTGTAATAGTAAGAAGTCGGAAGCTTGCCTTCGGTAACGGACAAATGATCCCCCACCTCCACAAGTCCCTTTCTCTCCATCTTAAATTCCATCTGTCTCATCGTTTTTTCCTTTATCTTCCGTGAATTCCACGTCCACAGTCTCGTGTCTGCGGGCATAATCCCTCTCTGCATGCGTAGCGGTGGTGCAAATCCAGATATTGGATACCCCGTTAAAAATCAGGATAATACCTATAAACAGTACCGCGTTTTTGATTACGCCGAATGGATTAAATACACACACAAATCCGCAGACCATACAGATAATCGCAAAAACCAAACTTGCCGTCCATCTGCTGTATTCGCACCGTTTTGCATCCAGTGTTTCCTTCACTCCGCGGAATCCGTGAAACAAAAGAAGCACGCCAATCACAATCGGAATCAGACTGACAATCACCTCCGGCTGAATCAAAAACCAGATTCCCACTGCCAGCACCAGTATTCCCATCACCACCAACATCCCGTTTGTCACCAGATTCAGGAAAAAGCTGCACAGATAAATAATTCCGATTACCACCATTCCGATTGCAAGGACGCTTCCCAACAGACTAATGACGCCCTCTTTCCAGATGACAAAAATAATTCCCAGCGTAATACACATTACGGATGACAACAGATAATCCGCCTTAATTCTCTTTAAAAATTCCTTCATATTACCCAACCACCCTCTCTTCCAACGATTATGCGCCTATTGTATCACGATTTATTTTTTTGTTCAACTTTTCCGATTATTTTGGTACAATGAGAGAAAATACGGAGGTGTAATTCATGGGAAAAGAAACCAAAACAAATGCAGTGCGCATCCTGGACCGCAATAAAATTCCATACGAACTGATTACTTACGAATGCGACGAGTTCATTGACGGTGTTCATACGCTCGAAGCCACCGGCGCTCCTGCCGGACAGACCTACAAAACTCTGGTTATGATTGGAAAAAGCAAAAAATACTATGTCTTCGTAATTCCCGTGGCGGAAGAAGTGGACCTGAAAGCTGCCGCACGGGCTGTAAACGAAAAATCCGTGGAAATGATCCATGTAAAAGATATCCAGTCCGTCACCGGCTATATACGAGGCGGCTGCAGCCCTCTCGGCATGAAGAAGGCTTTTCCTACCGTAATTGACGCGACCGCCGAACTGTACGATAAAATCTACGTCAGCGGCGGTCGGATTGGAACCACAATATGTCTGTCTCCGCAGGATCTCGCCACAGTGACGAATGCTTCCTTTGCAGACATTCTTGCCAGATAGTATTTTTATTCTTTGCACAAGTCTATGATTTTCTGGAGCTCCGCACCCTCAACCGGTGCAGCTCCGTGATCTATGTGCTTTAAATCTGCTCCAAACTCTCCCAGCAGATGTGTCTTCTCCTCTTTTGTCCTCTCAATGGTAAAATAACGTCCCTGATTCTCTCTGTCATTCCATGCAAAATAAACCCTGTAACAGGACGGAATTCCCATCTCGCGGTGTGGAAGATCCACCCGCACAATTAAAAGCTCCTCCGAGACATTCATCACCATCACCGAAAAATCTTCCGGAAGATACGGATACATTCTCTTCTGCTGGTAGGATTCTTCAAAAAGCCTGTCGATAAACTCTTCTTTGTCTCCGCACAGCTCCTCAATCATTTCCTTACCCTGCTTGAAAAAGCGATCCGGCAAAAAG
Organism: Lachnospiraceae bacterium; assembly: GCA_029227035.1. Lineage (GTDB taxonomy): Bacteria > Bacillota > Clostridia > Lachnospirales > Lachnospiraceae > Roseburia. The sequence goes on along the minus strand of JAQXZD010000075.1, from coordinate 18,987 downwards.
CCAAACTCAAACTGTCTGCGCTCGAACAGCGGATACTGCTCCGGTGTAAGCTGAAAGGTTCTCTTCCCCTCTTTACGCGCTTTCTCCACCTCTTCAATCTTCTCAATCAGAACGTTCTTAAACACCAGATTATGTGTAAACGGATTGATCACAATTCCCAGTATCTGGTCTGTCTGCTGCGCTGCCATATGGTTCACCGCAAGATACGACATATTGACAACTGCCGCGCTCCTCGGCTCTGCCGGAATCTGTTCTTTGCTGGTATAAATCGGCAAAAAGGTTCCTTTCTCCTTGCTTGTAATCAGACATGGAAGCGGCTGATTCTCTTCATTCAGATTTGCCGGAACCAAAACTCTTCTCGTTCGCAGAAGCTCTAACAGTTTGTTGAGCTCTTCACCCGTCTTTTCCTTCATATATACCAGAATCTGTGCTTCAACTTCTTCATTTTTCACATCGATCGTCATATTCGGATCTGTCGGTTTCTCCTGCTTTAATTTCTTATCTGTCATATGCAGTCTCTCCTATATTCGTAACTATTCCGTTTCAGTGTACCACAAATCCACAGGAGATTCCACCATAACCATTCTATTGCACAGATCTTACATCATCCAGAGTCTTCTGAATCAGTTTATCCAGCCGCCTTCCTATCTTGGCATACTTTTCAATTCGCTTGGTCATCTCCGGCGAGACGTCCTTTTCCCGCTTATAGGAAATGCGGTTATCCATTCCTGCCCACGCATCCATGATAATCGTCCGAAGCTGCAGCTCCACCCGCACCATTTCCGTATTCTTTTTCTGCGTTACCGGAACATCCATAACAATATGGTAACTTTCATAGCCGTTCTTCTTTGGTTTCCGGACATAATCCTTTGCCTTAACAATGGTAAAAGCAGGATCTTTCCCTATCTGGCGCGCAATCCAGTAAATTTCCTTGACACTGTAACAGATGCAGCGCACTCCAGATATATCGTTGAGCTCCTCCACTGCCGTCGCAAAATCCGGCGCAAGCCCTTTTCTCTCCAGCTTTCCGCAGATACTCTCCGGTGTCTTCATTCTGCTTTCAATAAAACGGATAAACCCGTGCCCTGTCTTTTCCACATAATATCCATTCAGTTCCCGCAGACATTGCACGACGGTCTCCCGCGCCATTGCATGTTTCTTCTGAAACTTTTCCTCTTCCCATTCTTTCCGAAGTTTATCTACCGCTTCCTGATTTTCCATAATACCCCTGCTTTCTAATAGTCACTTTGAATATATTATAGAAGTATTATGTAAAACAAATTCCGCAATATCTGTAAATACTAAGTAAAAAGTTGCGGCAGCATACGGACAAATTCGCTATCCCTGTAACTCCATGGCTGTGTCTTGCAGAACGGTTCATTTCCGGCGATAATTTCCTCCGGAGTCGCCCACTCCAGATGATATCCCTTCTGACGCTCACTCTCCGTCATCTGTGTCTCTGTCATCTCCTCCAGCACATCACAGAAGAAAAAGCAGGAATGGCACACATACACCTCATCCGGCTCAAAAATATCCCGCCGTCTCTCAATAATCTGTCCAATTTCGCGGATAGACTCCGGAATCACAATCAGTCCGGACTCTTCCCGCACTTCCCGTATTAAAGCCTCCGGCAGGCTCTCTCCGGGCTCTGCGCCGCCCCCGAGAAGCTTGTAGTCTCCCTGAAGACTTCGCTGCGTGGCAAGCTTTCCGTCCCGGATAATCACTGCCCTTGTTGAATATTTCTCAAAAACCGGCATCTGCTCCGTGTAATTATGTTCATCCAGCATTAATAATGTACGCATTGCTTTCCCCTTTCGTGAGCGCCTGTCTGAATGCCTATATGATGTAGAACCACGATTCGTCCGACTCGTTCCGATAAAGCGTCGCATCATCACTGTCGTAAACCAGCTCCTGATTTTTGACACTTACCTTTGTTCCCTTACTGATAGATTTTGTGATAAAGGAGTTACCTCCCACAACAACGCCTTCCTCAATGACCGTCTCTCCGCCAAGGATGGATGCCCCTGAATAAATCGTTACATTATCCTTGATGGTCGGATGTCTGCGCACATCCCGAAGCTTCTGACCTCCCTTGGTGGAAAGCGCTCCAAGAGTCACTCCCTGATAAAGCTTCACATGTTCGCCGATAACAGTTGTCTCGCCGATAACGATGCCCGTTCCATGATCAATAAAGAAGTATTTTCCGATTGTTGCGCCCGGATGGATATCAATTCCGGTCTTACTGTGCGCCTGCTCCGTCATCATTCTTGGAATGAGCGGTACTTTCAGAAGAAAAAGCTCATGTGCAAGCCGATACACCGTTATTGCATAGATTCCCGGATAAGAAAAAATAATCTCATCCTTGCTCCGCGCTGCTGGATCTCCATCATAAGCTGCCTGCAAATCCGTCTCCAGATACTCCCGGACTTTCGGGATTGTCTTCATGAACTGCACACACGCATTCTGGGCAAATTCCTCCAGTTCTTTTTCCTGCCCCTCCGGAAATGTCTTCGTATATTTGAGCACCACCATAATCTGCTTGTTCAGGTGGAACATAACATCTTCAATCATCGTGGAGACGGTATGCTCAATATTATATATCTTATGTGTCTTATCCCTGAAAAAACCCGGATACACAATGGAAAACAGGCTGTCCAGAATTGTCATAATCTCTGTCTTGTCCGGCTGATTGTAGATGTCCATCTTATCAACTGCCCGTCCCTTTGCATAATCCGTCAGGATATCATCCAATATGTTACTTACTTCATTCTCAATTATATTTTTCATTTTTTACTTCCAATCCCCTAAATTTATACATGGAAAGTATCCATTGTGCCCTGCAGACTGTCTATACTTTCCAACACACTGTATGTCTCCTGGGACACATTCTCGCTGGCAGATGTTATCTGCTGCAGATTCTCATTCACAACAGATACCGCATCCGCCAGACGCGTCTGTTCCTCGCTGATTGCATTGACAATCATACTGATATTCTGCATGGAAGCGCTTAGTTCTTCCGCACTCGCTCCAAGGTCACCGCTCACACCTGCGTAATAACCGGCATCATCCTTATAGTGTTGTGCCATGACTTCCAGATTATCATAATCTTTCATAACCGTCTCATTGATAAAGACAAGGATTTTATCGCTTTCATCTGACAACACTTTCACGCTGTCAATCACCTTCACCGTCAGGTCATTTACCTTTCCGATTTCATTGGAGGTCATCTCGCTAAGCTGCTTAATCTCCTCTGCCACAACTGCAAATCCTTTTCCGGCTTCACCGGCTCTGGCCGCCTCTATGGACGCATTCAGAGCCAGAAGATTCGTCTGTGACGCAATCTCCTGAATTGCCGAAGAGACATTTTCAATCTGCTCAATTACTTTTGTTCCTTCTATCGCTTCCGCCAACCGTGCACTGCTATCCTTAACCACGACTGTGGCACTCTCTTTGCTCCGTACCACCTCTGGAATCAGCTTATCCACATTGGTCGCAATCTCATTGGCTCTTTCCGCCATGCCCTGCGCATCCTCTGCCAGCTTCTCCACCGCTGTTGATACATCCGCACAGGTACCATCGATACTCCGGATACTCTCCGTCTGACGCTCCACATTGGCTCCCGTCTCCTGCATTGTGGCACCGATTTCCATGATATTTCCACTGATGGTCTTCACCTTGCCGTTGGCAACTTTCATCATATCATGAATCGCTGTAGACTCTGACTTTGTCTGACGGATGGACGTGATGAATTTATCCTGAAGCTCTCCTACCAGATAAGAAATCTCCTGTACCTCATCCTTCTGCTCCACGAAGTTTTCTTTTCCGATAACACGATTGACAATAAATTCTTTCAACACTCCAACCGGCTTTAACTGCCTGTTAATCAACAGATTTACCAGAACACAGATAATCACCAGACAGATAATCGAAAGTCCCACCATAAACAGGGAACTCTTTGCAATTTCTGTGCTGATTATGCTTGCATTCTGCATGACTCCAAGCTTCCACCCTGTGGAGTCTATTTCCGCAACTGCCACATATTTGCTCTCATTGTCATAATCCGTAAACTCAGTTGTCTTCTCGCTGTCCAAATCTATGGAAACCATATCGGGCAGTATGGTATTTCCTTCCTCCTTCGGAAGAAACTCTTCATTCTCATGTGTAATAACGCTGCCATCTTCCGCCAATAAAAACGCGCTGGTACTTTCTGTCTGAATAGACTGTGTCATTCCAACCAGCTCATCAATTGTGATATCGGCAAGAATAACCGCCTGCTCTCCTTCCAGCTTAAGTGGCTCGGCAATGGAAACAATCATCTGCCCGGAAGCAAAATCCATATACGGTGCCGTGTAAATCAGTCCGTTCTTTTCAATCGCCTGTTTCCACCAGTCTCTCTCGGTAGGATCCAGATCAATCGTTGAGTGGTCTGCCGGAAGAACCGTTTTCTCATTCTCCAGACAACAGTAATACATCAGTGCGCTCTCATTCTCACTCAGGTTCTTCCCGAGATAATTCATTATGGCATCTCCGTCCCTTGTATTCATATACTCCAGGGTACTGCTCATAGTATGCACAATATCTGCCTGTCTTTGGAGCCACTGATTAATTACTTTTGCATTAATCTGCGCTTCGGAACTGAGTAATTTCTTTTCATCCTCCAGCATCCTGTTACGGGACATCACACTGCTGTTAATCGTAGTGACTGCTATGAGCAGTGTTACAAGAATTGTGATTGCAATTGAGATTCTTCCTTTGATACTCTTTCCGATTTTTTTCATACGCATCTTCCTCCGGTTTAAATGTTCCCCATTTTCCCCTTCTCACCATACTTCTGCCAGACCGTATAGGTAATCACCCCGACCACCGCCGTAATAAATGCCACATAACATTCCACTGCAACAAGATTCAGATAATTCTGGACTATCACAACGGAAGCATCCACCAGAAAATGTAACGCATAGGTAAGCAGAATCAGACTCTTTTTGCCCTGTTTGATTGCCTGATACATAAGCAGGGAAAATGCAATCTGTAAAATGAGTGCAAAAATGCGCTCCACTCCAACCATATAAAAGCTTATGACCGGCGCATCCACCAGTCCCTGTATCTGCGTCATAGCCTGTTCCCTGGCCGCTGCATCCACATTCTTAAGATTCGCTTCCAGCGTACCGCTGTTTAACATAACGGAGGTAGTCAGGCTGTTGATACACGCAATCCCTGCCAGAAGAATGGATTCTGCTCCTCCGTGCCCGATTCCGTATAAAAATGCTCCGGTTTTATCCAACGGGAGTTTCGCCTTCCGGTCAAAGATTTTCAACGTCAGAAACCGGGCTGTCTCCTCGAACACTGCCGCTGCCAGTCCACCATAGAGCGCATACAGCCACAGGTTTTCCACAATCTTTCCATTCGTCAGTCCAAACACCAGAAAATGGCATACCTGCTCCAGCATCATCACCGCCACCACAAATACGGCCGCCCCGATAAAAAACAGATTTACTTTCGCTTTCTCCTTAAACTTAACATATAATAGCAAAAACACCGGCAATCCAATCGCTATCAATCCGGAAATTGCCATCCCGATCATACTGGAAGCCGATACGTTACCCAACTGCATATATTCTGTTCCTCTTTTCTTTGATTTCTTGCTTTTCATTATATAATAATCTCTTTTTGATTACAACTGAAACCACAGAATTGCCTTGGGATTTTTATTTTACATACTACTCCTTTCGTGTTACATTATATGATACAGGGAACGTAATTTGAAATCGTTCCTAATATATATGTATTGTATGTTTAGAGGTACTCCTATGAAAAATATGAACACAAAAGTATTTGCAGAAGGAATTCGCGACGGAATTCCGATTGGACTGGGTTATCTGGCCGTATCCTTTTCTCTGGGAATTGCGGCAAAATCCGCAGGATTTACTCCGCTTCAGGGATTTATCATCAGTTTTCTTGAAAACGCATCTGCCGGTGAATATGTTGCCTTCACCCTGATTGCCGCGGGCGCATCCTATTTTGAAGTCTTTCTTATGACACTCATTGCCAATGCAAGGTATCTGCTGATGAGTTGTGCCCTAAGTCAGCGTTTTTCGCCGGACACACCATTTATCCACAGACTGTTTATCGCCTTTGACCTTACGGACGAGCTGTTCGGCATTGCCATCGCAAGACCCGGATATCTCAGTCCTCTGTACAGTTACGGTGCCTTTTTGGTTGCACTTCCCTGTTGGGCCGGTGGAACCATGCTGGGCATCCTTGCCGGCAATCTGCTTCCCGCAAGCATTGCCAATGCGCTCAGTGTCTCCTTGTTTGGCATGTTCATTGCAATCATTATTCCGCCTGCCAAAAAGGACAAGATTGTCGCTGTACTGATCGTCATCAGTTTTGCTCTCAGCTATCTTTCGGGCGTTATCCCCTTTATCAGAGATATCTCAAGCGGAACGCGCACCATTATACTCACATTGCTGATTTCAGGAACTGCTGCCATACTGTTTCCTGTAAAAGAAGAAAAAACGGAGGAGAAATCATGAGTGGAAATATCTACATATACATTGCAATTGTTGCCGTCACCAGCTATCTGATTCGTGTGCTGCCCCTGACGCTGATTCGCAAACCTATCAAAAACAAATTCATAAAATCCTTTTTATATTATGTCCCATATGTCACTTTGTCTGTCATGACCTTTCCTGCCATTATAGAGGCAACCGCCTCTCCGCTTGCCGGAACTCTCGCTCTGATAGTCGGAATTATTATGGCATGGTTCGGGCTTGGGCTTTTTCCGGTTGCCATCGCCTGCTGCGTCATTACCTATATCGGAAACCTCATTTTCTAAAATCAAATTCAGACAAACCGATGGTGAGTGTCTATTGAAAACAGAAACCATCAGCGTTAACATTTCTTACTATAACTAATAATTATTTATAGTTCCTGAATTCGGACAAAGCATTGCTGTAAGTCATAAGCCATGTCTTTGTCCAGCCAGTCCAGAAAAATACCGACTAAGGTACATTTATAGTACCATACGAGCATAGACCTGTCCTCTTCGGAGAGTTCGGATTCCTTTTCCGCTGTACTGATATATCTGGTTACAACGTAGAGGACGGTTCTCTCCAACTGCGTCAGGAATACTTCCCTCTGCATGGATTTATATATGTGCAACAATGCTCTTTTCCGCTCTCTGCAAGCATCTATAATCGGCACAAGGCAGTCTGCCAAAGAACTGAACCGGTTGTAATTTTGGATAATCGAATCCGCATAATCTTCCGTGGTCTGCTGCAAAAGATCCGGAATATCCTGAAAATAGTAATAGAAAGTATTCCGGTTAATCTGACAACCGGTCACAATGTCTTTTACTGTTATCTTACTGTATGGTTTTTTATCCAGCAACTGCCAGAACATCTCGATAATAGCGGCTTTGGTACTGTTCATCTTATGCATCACCTCGTCGCTCTAAGTCTATCATAAATGTGCATATTATTCAATTAAGCGGTAATACTGGAAAATATATGAAAGGAGATTCAGAATGAAAATCGGAATCGTTGATGTGGGCGGTGGCCTCAGGGGTGTCTATGCGGCAGGAATTTTTGATTACTGTCTGGATACCGGAATTCAATTTGATATGTGTATCGGCGTCTCTGCCGGAAGTGCTAATATCACTTCCTACATGGCGGGACAACGGGGGCGGAATTATCCGTTTTATACGGAATATTCTTTCCGGAAAGAATACATGAGTTTTCACAATTTCTTATCCAAGAAATCGCTCATTGACCTGGACTATGTATATGGAGTCCTGAGTAATTCCGATGGCGAAAATCCTCTGGATTATGATGCCTTTTGCAAAAATCCTGCACAGATGTATATCGTTGCAACTGACGCCCGAACCGGAGAAGCCGTCTATTTTGATAAAAGCAGTATGGCGCGGGATTGTTATGATGTCATGAAAGCCTCTTCCTCGATTCCTGCCGTATGCCGCCCTTATGAGATTGACGGAGTCCCATACTATGACGGGGCTCTCAGTGATCCGGTTCCGGTAGAAAAAGCCTTCCGGTGCGGCTGCGATAAAGTTGTTCTGATTCTGACTAAACCAAGAGACACAATCCGCACTCCAAAAAAAGATCAGAAACTGGCACACTTCATCCAAAAAAAGTACCCAAAGGCTGCAGAAGCATTCTGCCTTCGGGCTGAGAAATATAACCGGAGTGTCCAAAAAGCAAAAGAATACGAAGCCGAGGGCCGCGTGCTGATTGTTGCCCCGGATGACACCTGTAAGGTGGATACCTTAACCCGGGATCGCCAAAACCTTCAGCGTTTTTATCAAAAGGGGCTTCGGGATGCACAGGCAATCACCGGATTCTTTTACAGACAATCTTATAACTGAATTTCCTGTTTTTCATCAAAATTGGTTTCCATGGTCCAGGTTACGGCAGTACCGTGTTTCATTCTGAATACGGTCAATAAATGGTCGACTCCAAGCTCCTTCCATGCCTGTAAGAACTTTCTGGTAGGATGCGCGAAGATTTCTTTTTTCAGATTCTCATCCTCAACTTCCTCCAGTACACCGGTGACTCTTACCTGAATGCCTGGTCCGTTGAAACACAATTCTGCTTTTGGATTTTTTTGAATCTGCTTGTACACATCCTTACTTGATGCAGTATGAAAAATGATACCGTCTTCATCTGCGCGAAACAAAAGCATGCCACGCACTCTAGGCTGGTCTCCGTCCATTGTAGCTAAATGTAATGCCGGATTCTCGTTCATAATTTTGAATAATTCTTCTTTTTCCATATTTTGTCGCTCCTTGTAATTTTATCTTTTGAATAATTTTAATATAATTACAAAAGCTTTTCAGAGCTTTCAAAATACACCCAAACATTATCAAAATCCATTCAAATTACAAATATTTTTTTCTATATTCCGTTGGTGTTATGCCGCAGCTCTTCCGAAAGGTGGCTGCATAATGTGCACTACTGTTAAATCCGCACCGGAAAGCAATCTCTGTAATCGGGACCTCTTTTCTTCTCAGCAGTTTTTTGGAATTTTCCAGTCTTAACTCCATAAGATAATCCATAGGCGTAACCTGAATCTCTTTTTTAAACACACGGTTAAAACTGGAGACCGACATATTTACCAGTTTTGCCAGAGAATCTACCGTTATCTTTTCCGCAAAATGTCCCTCCATATATTGCTGCACTCTGGCTATCGCATAATTGTTTGATACGGAACGCATATCATAATTTTCACCCAAAAGACTTCTTATCAGCCAGTGGATCAGGATCGTCTCCTGCGCATCCAGAGTTATTTCCGCATTCGGCATGTTCTTGCTGTATTCAAACACGAACATATTAAGCGCATGCAAAATATCATGGCATACGGCAAACTGTTTTCTTTTAAAATCAGGTTTGCAATCCGTATAACGTTTATACTCTTCCTCAAAATACTCTTTATCGATCATTATGCAATAATAGTTCAAAAAGGGATTGTCATTATGAGGAATATCCGGCGCCAAAGCAGCCCCTGGATACTGCTTTTCCCGCGTTCTGACGCTCATCTCCTCCGGCATTTCATGATCCGAGAAAAAGATGACAAACATGTAGGACGGATGCGTATGCAATTCTTTTTTTGCATATCCGCAAGGTCCAAGACTTGGAATAAATAGTCCCATTTTTTTGTGAATATAGCAGTCCACATATTTCAGATCTTCTTTTATTAACTCTTCTCCGACAAGAGCTTTGGCTCGTTCAAATTTTTGCTCATCAAAATCTTTATCGTTTATCATTCACCGCACCTGTCTCAAATAAAAGTTTTTATTAGTATAACGCAAATCCACGTTCATGCCAATGCCATTTATAAAGTATGAAAATACGGCTACGAATGATATACATTCATAGCCGCATTTCTTAATTTTCTTCTACTTTCTTTTTTCCGGTAAACATAGCCACAACTGCCAGAACAGCGTTGATTAAACACCATGCAGACCAGATTGCCAGATCCGAATAACTTCCATAATTTGTAAAACCGATTATAGCCGCCAGACCGAACAATATAGCAAGGGCAATATTACCGCCTTTACCGGTTGATTTCCTTGTTGCGATGGAAACAATACCACCTGCCAACATGAAAATTGCAACTATCACTCCTGCACTTCCCGACATTTCACCATTGTTTTCCAATGTATTTGCAACACCTGCAGCGCATGACTGAAATGTCACGAGAACAAATAGAATAATGGATAAAATTCCGGAAACCAATTTCCAGACCTTCATAATGCATGTCCTCCTTTCCCTTATTCCTGCGCAGAAAATGTAATTGGCTCAGAATCTGCAATTGTGTCATATGTATCAGAATCATAAATATGGAACTTCAATTCGACTTCCTCAATTGATTCAATTCCATTTTCCTCCAGGTCACTTGAAAAAATTGTGATATCGTCAATGGCTTTTTTATTATCATATACAGTTGTCGAAAAAAGAGGATCCATCATAAAGCCATTGACAGCCATATCCTCAACCGAAATTCCAACATTTTTACCGGAAGTATTCTCGCAATATAAAAGAATCGCAGTTCCCCAGAAAGAATTTTCATCTACTGTCTTTCCCACAATACGGATTCCATTTTTGTTATATAACTCCACTCCGGTATCATCCGCTTTTGTATCCATATTGTCATACTCAGAAGTCTTAATTTCACTATAGACATTCTGGAATACATTATTACAATCTGCATCATATGCATGAAAATAAATTTCTATTTTTCCAACAGTGTCAATCCCGGCTGCTTTCAGCTCCGAAGATGACAAATACATTGTTTCATTAGCCTTCTTTCCGGCAGCAATTTCAGTCGCAAACAAATCTGCAATCATATAATCGTTTACAATCAATGCATCACAGCCGACTGTATAATCCTTCTTAGAATCATTTTCAATCAAAAGCTTGATTCCATCACCCCAGATGCTGTCCGTGACATACTCCATCGCCTTAATCGTGATTCCATCCTGCTCTACGAGTACTTGTTCGTCCACCGATACTTTTGTTTCAGTATCTGTTTCCTGCACTTTTTCCAATGCTTCACTCTCGGTGCTTAAAGCGATTCCTTTTGCCTTACCGGACGATGTTCCGCAACCGGCCATCATCGACACCGCAAATACCAGGCACATCACAATTCCCATCCACTTTTTCGTAATCTTCATTTTCATTTCCTCTCTTTCTCCTTTTTGTCCCCCTAAACCTGTATCCCACTTGTTCGCAAGGGCTCCATTCCATTTTCTTTGAGCAACGCGTTTACATCAATTATGCTCCCGGGCCTTTCATTAAACATAATCATCAACAAAGCGTCTCTCGGAAGTTTTGCGTACAACTCCGGCATTCCGTATTTCTTCAATGCTCGTTGTGTCTCTTCCAGTGTCAATTCCGCCGCATAGCAGATCCTCAAAATGACATCTCTTTGCTTTGTATGCTTCTCACCCGACAACAATTTGTATCCATACCGCTCCGGAATATCCGCATTTAAAAACACCGTCTGTTGCTTGATTTTTTTCTCCGCCAGAAGTTCCTTCATATATAGTGAAAACGCTTCTTCTGAAGTATTCATGCTTTCCCTGTTTTCACTACAATACCTGTCAAATCCGGAGATATGTGTCTTGCCGAGCACTTCCGTTAATTCTTCTGTATTTTTTTCGTTCACAACAACGCTCCTTCTGTTATAATATAGACAATTCATGCACTACGAATCACGAAAGGACTGATTACTATCTCCTATTACAAAACAATTGCAACTATAAATGAATCCCACAAAGTCTATCTGGTACAGCATCCTGATACCAGCAAAATTTATGTCAAAAAAATTATGGATGTTTACAACCGCAATGTATATGAATTTCTTTTTCACAATCCGATTTCCGGAATCCCGCAGATTATTGATTATTATGAAGAAAACAATCAACTGATTCTGATAGAAGAATACATATCCGGTTACACCCTGCAGGAAAGAATTCATTCCGGCAAACTGACTGTTCCGGATGTCTTAAGTTACCTGACAGATATATGTAATATCCTTGAACAGTTACATGCACAAAATCCGCCTATTATCCATAGAGATATTAAACCCTCTAATTTAATTATCACCAGTTACAACCGCATTGTTCTACTCGATTTTAATGCTGCAAAACAGTTTCACTCCGGCTCCTCCAATGATACCGTATTACTGGGTACCCAGGGATATGCTGCGCCTGAACAATATGGTTTCGGATCGTCCTCCCCACAGACAGACCTTTATTCTGTAGGCATTGTCCTGAAAGAAATGATTGAAGCTCTCGCGGCTCCGCCCCAATATCTGCTTACAATCGCTGATAAGTGCACACAGATAAACCCTGCCGACAGATATAAAAGCGCATCCGAGCTGAAAAACGACATTGCCTCCTGCCTCGAAACAGGCTCTATAAAATCGGATTCCCACGGCTTTTTAAAATATGTCCCACCCGGATACCGGACACGGACACCTTGGAAAATGCTGGTGTCAACCATTTGCTATCTCTTTATTTTCTGGCTTTGTCTTTCGCTTGAGCTTTCAAATGTTACCACCCCCGTTTTATGGCTGGAACGTTTCTTTATCCTTGCCATGATGCTTTCTGTCGTTTTTGGATGCTTTAACTATCTGGACATACAGAAACTGCTTCCTCTGTGTCAGCACAAAAACAAGCTTGTACATTATCTTGGCATTGTATTGCTCAATGTCCTACTTGTGTTTCTGCTCATGATTGTGCTCATAATTGTGGAATTCATTTTCTTCCCTGCCTGATATTATAACATCCTTTGCAGATTTCCGTTGCCACCGTGGTGGTGGCAATTTTTTACCTCTTTTTTGTCCGTCATATGTTGGACATTCCGTATAATTGTACATCATCTGTTGTACACTGTCAATAAAGGTGGTGTCTATGGGATATTATCCAAGATTGCGGGATTTAAGAGAAGACAAAGATTTATCAATCAGGAAACTTGCTGATTTGCTTCATATGCAACGAACAACATATTACAACTATGAAACCGGTAAGCGAGAGTTACCTTTCGAATTAGCCGTTACTCTTGCCAAATTCTATGATGTGTCATTAGACTATATTGCCGGTTTTACAAATGATAAAACTCCGGCAAGCAAACGATAAAAGGGATATTTCGAATATAAAATTGAAATATCTCTTTTATATTTTCCCCCCCCAAAAATAACTCCCATAGAGAGAAATCTCTGTGGGAGCTTTTGCTGTATGCACAACATACATGTTAAAATTTAATTATATCTTCCAAAACCGTATCTGTGTAGGTTTTACCATTCTTTTTCACTCTTATTCACGAGTTACATTTAATGTAAATGTTGGATAACCTGGGCATGTAATTTTCACTTTATGATTGCCCTTTTTTACTGCCGTCTTCAAGTTAAAGTATATTTCAACATTTGTTTCTTCATTCTTATAAATTTCAAATAACGAATCTCCCGGATACTTGTCCAACTTGGTTGTAGACCAATTTATTCCATTTAATAATGTTTTGCCATCTAATTTAATGGTCTTTATAGGCATTTCTCTATCACAGAAACCATATAATACTAACGTTTTCCCATCATCAGAAAACCAAACAGCAGTAGAATAATTCTTATCAATCACACCTACCTCACCATCTGGTGCAACATAATTAAGATCCTTTGTAGTCGCATTCGTCAAACAACTAATTTTATATTTGTCTTCTATCGTTGATTTCTCCGCCCCTTTAAAAAACATAATATGTGTAAGACTATTTTCGCTTCCGTAGATTATATATTTTGATTTTGCCTGTGTCCTAATTTCTGTATAGCCATCGCCCTTAACTGTAACTTTAGAAACCTTTGCTCCCTTTGCAATATGTAAATGCGAGGAAACACCACTCGCTGTATTCAGCTCAACATTAACAGCATTTTCGTTTTTTCCAATACTATATTTCGTCACCGCTTTCTTCGATTTAATTACAATAGACTTTATCTTCTTATTTTTTAAAGCTTTATCCAACTGCGATTGCGTTTTGACAGTTACCTTTGTTGCATCCGCCGCTTCTACCATTATCAAATTGTTTGCCAGACTGTCTGCAACAATTGTTCCACACAACACCATAATCAACAAACTCATAATAACTATAACTTTTTTCGTAACATTTTTAACTTTCATCATTTCAACCTTCCTCTCTTTCAATAATATGTATTTCCATAACTCTACCCCATTCCTTGTTTTACTCTCACCCCCATCGCCCATCATATGTATGACGTTTTACATAATTGTATATCATTTGCTGTACGCCGTCAATAAAGGTGTTGTACATGGGATATTATCCATATGTGTCATATATCGGCAAAATCCCCATTAACTCCTCTCGTTTCAATCATTATGGTCTTTTGAACCGAGATTCTCTTTACATTCTATCAGCTTTATTACCCTGGGAATATTATATCGCTGAATGATTACATATTTTAAATCTATGCAGGCTGCCACAACTGATGTTGCAAAGAAAACCGGCATTGCGCCAAAAGGAATCGCGAACAGTAGCGGAACAAATGAAAGAACAATAATACATTCGTGAACCAGTTCAGCCTGTATCATATTATGAAGCAATTCCTTCAGACTTAAACTTTGTACATCAAACTGACCGGGATTTGCTGTTATTGCATATTTCTTCCAGGTCTTAACATTCCATTTCTTATAAAGCATCTGTTCCTTAGCTGTTGGGATAAATAACTTCCAGTTCATGGGAAACGCTCTCTTTCGAAATAGCGCAGCAATAAAAAGCCCCATCAAAATACGCATGCTAAAATGATATGCAAAAGTAAGAAAGGTTATAGCTACCGTCAAATAGAGTCCATTTCCCAGTTCTGCATACAGACCTTTAAACAAGGCCGTAAGCGCCTAGAACAGAACACAAAGGAGAATCATGCCTATCAGCCGACAATTTTGTTTCATCTTCTTTTTTACTTCACTGTTCATTATCCTCACACTTTCTTTCGTCAATCTCTTCGTTACACCCAAGCTTCTTGGTGTATCTTGCAGCATTTTTGTCTTATATTATGAAATTATAATTTAATCACTATGTATATACTTTTATTTTACACTTCACCGTCTTCTTCAATTCAGGACAATATGCCTTAATGGTTACGGTTCCTGACTTCTTTGCAGTGACCACACCTTTTTTGTTTACGGTCGCAATCTTTTTATTACTTGAAGTCCATATCACTTTACCGGCTGCACCTGATACCTTTAACGTAAGCTTTTTTCCTGTTTTCAGGGATGCTTTTGTCTGACTGATTTTATATTTGACAGGCAAAACGGTATATTGTATTTTCTTACTCATACCATTTGCAGACACAACAACCTCTACCTTTCCCGGTGCATTTACCGTCAGTGAATGATCCTGAAGAGTAGCTATTGTCGTTGGTGATAAGGTGTAGGTAACCTCCCAATCAGTCGGGCAGTCCCCTCCGTATCCCCAGTTATCTGCAATGGATAATGTAACCACATACTTAGGCAACGTAACCGTCTGTCCACAGGTTAATGTTTTTTTAACCGATTTGACAGGTTTTAAATTTATGCCTGTAATATTGCTATTTAAAACACTGACAGTAACCTGAGTACTTGTATCATTTGCAACGGTTTGGAGTCCGCTTGCGTTTGTATCGCCAAATTCTTCCACCCAATAATGGGTTCCGTTATAATAAACATGACCAATGCCGACACAATTATACGAATCGTCCAACATATTCCTTCTGTGTCCCTGCCCGGAATACTTCTGATCATCTTCGCGCCAACCCTTGTTTACTTCCTTCGCTGATTGATAGCCTGCGGCAATATTCTCTCCGACCGCCATCCGATCTATATTTTCCTCTTCATACACGGTAAAACAGTCCTGTCCATTTGGACGTGTATGATCATACGATAATGCGATTTCCGCTGCTCGTTTCATCGCAATCCGTTCCAGGTCATAACTGTAGGTCAATTCCGACAACCCTTTACAATAAATCCGTTGGGTGTTCGACTCATTCCAGTACCATGCATCTTTAGAATTTGTCCGCAAGTTATTAATCATTTGTAAGATACTGCGTGCCTCCGTCTGTCCATAAGTAACTGTAATTGGAACATCTGTAATGTTCTGTGCCTGAACCATATCTCTTTCCTGACACATACACAGTCCTAATGCCAACACAAACCCCATTAATATTATTTTGAACTTTGTTTTCATAACAGCCTGTTTCCTCCTTGTGTTAATCATACCTCTTTTAGACATCAGCCATTGAATTCCTATAAACACTGGATTTTCAACACTTCTGCTTTTACTTCATCTGATAACATTGTCTTTTTAACACCTTGAATTGCCCCCTCAAGCGCCATTAGACGATTAATGCAGGCTGATTCATCAATTTCTTGTATTTTAAGCCATGCTGATTTCGCTCCAATCTTTTTTAAATCATCAGTTGTTTTAATTCCAACAAGGATAAGTTGTTCTTCGACCGCCTTTCCTATATTTGGTAATTTTGATAACTCTCCCATAAAATATCACTCCTTTTCAACATTATACATATCTACCTCTCTACGCTTTCTCTAAAGAACTTTCATCCAGAAGGAAATCAAGCATATTTATCTTCTTATAGCCATTTTCCAAATTAGTAAAAGGATCATTATCCATAGTAATTACTATCTTCTTATAGCCGTCATCCAAATTTCTAAATGAGCTTAATTCTCGTTCTCTTGTGGACGGATCAATTACAGAGTATGACACCTGAATATAATAGGTATTGTTCATGTCCTTTGCCATAAAGTCGATTTCTTTATCACTATTATTTCCTATATCAACTATATAACCTCTGCGCAACAATTCAAGATAAACAATATTTTCTATCGTATGCGTCGGTTCAAGTTGTCTAAAATTCAACATCGCATTGCGAATACCAATATCACATACATAATACTTGTGCAAAGTTTTTAAATATGCTTTCCCCTTTATATCGTATCTCTGTACCTTATAAAACAAAAACGCATCGCACAAATACTCCAGATAATTACCTATTGTCTTATGGTCAATACTTGGATGTCCATTACTTCTTAATGTATCCGCTATTTTTCTACTCGAAATATATGACCCAATAGAAGAACACAGAAGTTCTACCAATGCCTGAAATACTTCTTTATTTCGGATTCCGTGACGTTCAATGATGTCATTAATCTGAACAGACTCTGCAACAGTTTTGAGATATTTATTTTTTAGAACGGCATCTTCTTCCTGCAACAAATATGGCATTCCGCCATATAACATATACTGATTAAATAACTGATATTTATCCGTCTGATAATAATCATATAACTCTTTAAAGCCAAACGGCTGAACATGCAATTCAACACCTCTGCCTCTGAATTTTGTATTAATATCAGACGACAAAAATTCCGAATTAGAACCGGTGATATAAACATCACAATTAAAATCTCGCTTTATTCCATTTACCACATCTTCAAAATTCTCTACTAACTGAATTTCATCCAAAAAGATGTAGTAGCGATTTTCATCTTTAATCTTATTTTCAATCTCTTTATAAAGATTTTTCGCATCTAACAGCTCATCATTTCGAATATTATCAAGTGCTATCTTTATAATATGATCTTCCGGCACACCAAGTTTCTTGATTTCTTCATAAAACAACTCAAATAACAGCGTTGACTTCCCGCAACGACGTATACCCGTGATAATTTTTACAATATCTTTATCTTTCTGCTTCAGCAAAAAGTCAATGTACTTTTTTCTTTCTATAGCCATAATCCCCTTCTCTCCAATTCCCCAAATTCATCCAAAAAACTTTTTTGGGGAATAATTTATTTATATTCTATATCTTTTTCATTTGTTTGTCACGCGCAATTTATGCATTTTCTACCCCCTTTTCGCGGTTTTGGGGTAGAAAGATAAATCAGTGGGGCAGAAAATCTGTCAGCCCGCTTCTTATCTTGCCAGTGCTACTTGCTTTGGCAGAATGGTTGTTTTTCCGTCCTCGGTGTTCTCCTCCAAATCCTGCTCCCCAGATTCATAGGGCATCTCTTTTGTTTTATGATTACCAAGTTTTGTCATCTTTATGCCGGCAATAATGACAATGTAAATTTCACCATCGCCTCATCGTCATAGTTCCTACAAACTTTTATTCATTTCCCCTTATCCGGAAAGTGTTCCTATGTATTCTTCCATAAACCGGGAAGATTTATCGTTCAACCACATAACGATAATGTGGCATATCTACGCCTCTGTAATGCTTTATCCATCTATCCTTTATTGTCATTTCATTTCTTGCAGCTACATTTTGAGAGGCTATATTCGTATCTCTTATAATGGAGCACACTTCCATTGCATTTAACTCTTCAAACGCATACTTTTTACACGCTCTTGCCGCTTCGGTGGCATATCCTTTATGCCAGTGTGCCCGCTCGAAAAGATAACCAATTTCAAGCACCTCGTTCTCTTTCCATGGTTGCATGGTAAGTCCACATTGTCCAATCATTTCATTGGTTTCTTTCAAAACAACTGCCCATAAGCCAAAACCCCATTTTTTATAGCGGGCAATTTGTCTATCGAGCCATTCATGGACTTCAGTGTCACTGAATGCTCCCTCATATGCGTACATTGTATCTTCATCTTGCAGGATTTTACACAAAGATCCAAAATCAGACTGTTCCATTTCACGCAAATATAATCGTTCAGTTTCAAGTATCATATTAAATTTCTCCCTCTTGAAGATAAAGGGGCGAGATGATCGCCCCTTTCAGACTGTAGACAAAGTGGCTCTAGGGCGCAAACCCTAGAGCCCTTTTTCTTCTTTGTAATCGTAGATTGTTTAAAATAAGTGAAAAAGATGATTTTAGAGTATTTTTGAGTCTCCATTCTTGCTTGATTTTTGCTAACTTTTTCAGATTCATGCACGCAAAAGTCAGCCCGACTTTCATTTCCA
>JAQXZD010000074.1 GCA_029227035.1 Lachnospiraceae bacterium | reverse complement strand
ACATAAATGAAGGTATTAATAGCATTCTGGAACAATTCGGAGAATCAGATTACGGTAAAGTGAAATATTCAAAAAGTGCACTTTTTTGGATGGGATATATGTATAGATATATTTCGTACACAAGAGAACAATCTACAAAATTTATTATGAAGTTATTTGATTATAAGCAAATGAATGATGTATATTATTCATTTCATACACAAGATCCGGAATGGTGTATTAAAAGCCTGTTAGAGATTAATAATCTGACTGAAAACATATTCGATAATAATATTAGATTGAAACAAATAATGAAAGAAAAGGGAATTTATTAATAAGGATTTTCAGATAATCTTGGACTTTTTGCTGAGATGGTATTATGTTATTGACGAAGAAGATAATAATCCATATAATGTCTGGACAAGACAGATATTAAGAGAATTGGATTATTTGAAAATACCCATTGGAACCGGAAATGTAATCTTTCCAAGTGGAAATGCATTAAAGTATCTCAAAGATTATTTTGACAAAAATGCAGAGTATTCCAGTCCTTACGATGAAGATCCGAGAGATATCAGGGCGATAGGATTTTCACCGAATGGTGATGTTTTGCAAGGCAATGTCTATCAAAAGGGAATTCTTGAGATTTTGAATGAATATCAGCCGGAGGAATGAGATTATGGATGATATTGGAGAGAAAGAATGAAAAATTTAATCAGATTAACCGATTTGACTTTAAAAGACATCACAAAAATATATAAAATCGCAAGTGAAAATGAAACAAATAAAAATGCAGGTTGTTTAAAGGGGAAGACGGTTGTAATGTTCTTCCCCAATAACAGCATCCGGACGCGAGTGACTTTTGAAAAGGGTATTTACTTGTTGGGTGGACAAACCATTCTTTTCCCGACAGAAACATTAGATAAAAAGGAAGAGCTGCAGGATGTTTTCGGTTATTTGAATAATTGGGCAGATTTGGTAATTGTTCGTCACAAAGATATTGGCGTGATAGAGCAAATAGCAAAATATTCCAAAGTGCCGGTAATAAATGCCTTGACGGATATAAATCATCCTTGCGAAATGCTATCGGATTTGTATGCGCTTTCAAAGCTTAGAGATAATATTGCAAAGGATAAATTCCTTTTTTGCGGTGTGAACGGAAACATTGGAAAAGCTTGGAAAGAGGCGTCGGAAGTATTTGGCTTTGAATTGGAACAATGCTGTGCAGAAGGACATGAAATAGACGGACTTAAGGTTCACCATGACATCGAAAAGGCAATTGTCGGAAAAGATATTGTCTGTACAGATTCCTTGCCTGCACATGCTCTCGAAAAATGGGAAAACCTTAAAGTGACAAAGGAGATTATGGAAATGGCAAATAAAGGTGCAATATTAAACCCGTGTCCGCCATTTTATCGAAGCGAAGAAGTGTCACAAGATGTAATAGAATCAGATTTCTTCGTGGGTTATGAATTTAAGAAGTATTTGTTAGAGGTTCAGCAGGCGATTATGATTTATTGCGTCAATGAGTAAATCCCGATAATGCACGGAAAATGCAAGCATAACAGAGGAAAGACAAACATTGACTTTTTTAGGAAAACATTCTAAAATATTTATGGAATTGTAGGGATTTTTATACAATTTCATATTATACAGGAATGTCAGTTGGGGAGACGAGGAGGAAAAGCGATGTTTAAAAAACTTCAGGAAATGAGAATCTAAAAAAGAATCAAATCCGGATTTCTTGTTACAGTGGGACTTACGGCGATTGCTGCAATATTTGCAACATTGGCCATTATTTTTATGGTGATGCAGTATAATCATGTTCTCAATTATTATGCATTTCCGCAGGGTGATATCGGACATGCGATGGCGGCTCTTGCCGATGTGAGAAGTGGAACTCGCGGCGCGATCGGTTATGAAGAGCAGGATCTGATTGATCAGATGGTTGCGACGCATGACGAAAAGAAAGCGGAGTTATATGAGTATCTGGATATTATAGAAGATTCGATTGTGACCAAAGCCGGTCAGGAAGACTATAATAATATTGTGACGGCAATTGAAACCTATATGGAAATTGATCAGAAGTGTCTGGATCTTGGAGCAACCGAGGATGTGGAAAAATGCAAGCAGGCACAGGAGATGGCGGTTTCAGAAATGGCTCCGGCATATGAAACGGCATATGAGGCATTACAGGGACTGATGGATACCAATGTCCGGTTGGGAGATTCCAAGCATCGTAACTTGGAAATCCTTACAGTAATACTGATTATTGCGGTGATATTGATTATTGCCGGTGCAAGCTCCGCAGCAATTAAGATTGGCAATATGATTGCAAAGGGCATTGCAGAACCGATGAAAGAGTTAGATACCCGTCTGCAAAGCTTTGCGCAGGGAGATATATCTTCGCCGTTCCCGGTACATGACGTGGATGATGAAGTTGGTGATATGGTTAAGGCTGTTGGCGCGACAACCGCAAAGCTGCAGTTGATTATTGCAGATCTGGAACAGTTGTTGGGAGATATGGCAGCCGGCAATTTCAATATTGCTACTTCCTGTGAAGAAGAATATGTCGGAGAATTCAATGGCCTTCTGATGGCAATCAGAACGATGAACCGTCAGATGGATGAGGCATTGAAGGATGTAAATAATGCAGCGGATATGGTTTCTGCAGGAGCCACGAATCTGGCTGAAGCATCTCAGGCAATGGCAGAAGGAGCTACGGATCAGGCAGCTTCCGTGGAAGAGATGCAGGCTACCATGGATGAGATTACTTCTGGCTTGGAGAGCAGTTATGCGGAAGTGAATAAGGCATACGACAAGGCAAGGGATTGTGCATTGCAGGCTGAGATCAGCCGCAGCGAAATGGAAACGCTGATGACGGCAATGAATCAGATTAGCGAAACTTCCCAGAAGATTGAAAACATTATCGGAGAGATAGAGGATATTGCAAGCCAGACAAATCTGTTATCTTTAAATGCGGCAATCGAGGCAGCCAGAGCCGGAGAAGCAGGTAAAGGTTTCGCGGTAGTTGCAGAGCAGATTCGAAATCTGGCAGAACAGAGTGCAAAATCAGCCGTCAATACCAGAGAACTGATTGGAAGTGCTATTGACGAAGTGGAAAATGGAAACCAGGCTGCCTTAAAGACATCCGAGGTGCTGGGAGAGGTTGTACAATCCATCCAGTCCATTGCAGAGACTTCCAAACTGTTAAGCCAGACTTCTGCACAGCAGGCAGAGTCCATGCAGCAGGCAGATGCCGGAATTAACAGAATTTCCGAGGTTGTGCAGGCAAACTCCGCAACATCAGAGGAGATTTCGGCTACCAGTGAGGAATTGTCGGCAGAAGCCGCCAATATGGACGATATGGTATCCAAGTTCGAGTTGAGAAAATAAACAAGTAAAAATCATTTTATGTACCCCCCTTTTGTCGGATGAAATGTTGTCTGACGAAAGGGGGTATTTTATAGGCAAAAAGGATAAGTTGCCCCTTGCTACAATTATTAGAAAGTGATAAAATAGAAAAAGAAAATGATGAAAAAGAGTGCAAAATGCACAAAACGGCTTGCCGCGCAGAGGAGGGGAACTGGATTATGAAAAATTTAAAGGTAAAGACGAAATTAAGCATTATTATCCTGATGGTTGCAGCGCTGGTACTTGCGGGTAGTATCATATCGGTAAAAAACATGATGGATGTGAAGGATGAAGCTATCGAAAGTATGGAAGCATCCACAAGAGCAAGTTATGATCAGAATATTAAGGAACAGGTAGATGGAGTTATTTCATTATTGCAGGAAATAGACGCAGAGTATAAAGCCGGCAAGTATACGTTGGAAGAGGCAAAAAAACTGGCGGCAGATGAAGTGCGTGAGATGCGTTATGGAGATACAGGTTACTTCTGGATTGATGAGTCGAACGGAACAAACGTTGTGCTTCTGGGAAGTGATACGGAAGGAACGAACCGTATGGAGGCAAAAGATGCGGATGGTTATCAGATGGTAAAAGAAATTATCCGTGTGGCAGTAGAAGATGGCGGCGGTTATGTAGATTATGTATTCCCGAAAGAAGGAGAAACGGAATCATCGCCAAAACGTTCTTACAGTGCATATTTTGAGCCGTTTGACTGGGTAGTTGGAACAGGAAATTACACCGACTATATTGATGATGCCATTGCACAACAGGATGCGGCTTTTGTAAGTTATGCAATGAAAAAAGCGTATATTCTGATTGGAAGTTGCGTTGCACTTTTAGTTGTCGTAATCATATTAGCAGGTGGAATCGCAGCCGATATTACAAAGACCTTAAAGCTGGTAATGGAGCAGCTTAAGACGATAGCAGGCGGTGATTTTACAAAAGAGATGAAGCCGGGTTATCTTTCCAGAAAAGATGATTTTGGTGAGCTGGCAAACGCACTTACGACCATGCGGACAACCATGCAGCAGTTGATTGGCGAGGTAAAATCGGACTCCGGAAATATTGATTTGGTTGTGCAGGATATCAATGCCAATATATCGTCGCTTAATTCTGAGATTGAAGATGTTTCCGCAACAACACAGGAACTGGCAGCAAGCATGGAAGAGACCGCGGCATCTGCAGACCAGATTAATATGATGTCCCAGGAAATCGAAGTTGCAGCAAAAGGAATTGCGACGCGTGCACAGGATGGCGCAGAGGAAGCAGAAGAAATACACAGGAGAGCCAGTGAGACGAAAGATGCGGCAGGTGAAAACCGCCAGAAAGTGGCAAATATGCTGAATGAAATCAGAGGAGGTCTGGAGACTGCCTTAGAAGAAGCTAAGGTAGTAGATCAGATCGGGGTTTTGGCAGAATCCATTTTAAACATTACCGGACAGACGAATCTGCTGGCATTAAATGCATCCATTGAAGCAGCAAGAGCGGGAGAAGCAGGAAAGGGATTTGCGGTTGTTGCGGATGAAATCAGAGTTCTGGCAGAGCAGTCAGAGGATGCAGTTTCAAACATTCAGGGGGTGACAGACAGTGTAAGTAAAGCAATGACAAATTTGAGTGCTGATGCAAACAAACTGTTATCTTTCGTTGATACAGAAGTAGTAGAAAGCTTTGATATGTTTGAACAGATGGCAGATGCTTATAATAAAGATGCGGCCAAAGTCAATGATTTGGTTGCAGATTTCAGTGCGACATCAGAAGAACTGTTAGCATCCATTGATGGTGTTTTGGAGGCAATCAAAGGAATCAGTGCGGCAGCCAATGATGGCGCACAGGGAACGACAAATATTGCGGAGAAAGCAGTAAATATTGTGAATGGATCTTCCAATGTCCTGGAAAAAGCAAAGACAGCAGGAGACTCTGCAGAAGGTATGCAGAAAAATGTAGAACGGTTCACTGTTTAATGCCTGTTTTCTTCTCCATCCATACAAAGAACAGGATACATATAATGACTGACACAAAGGAGCCGGTGCAGGTTGCAAGTCCCATCGGAAACAGGGTATCCGGAAAATAAACGGATGCCAGATACGCCAATGGAATCCGGGCACAGGTAATCGCAATGGCATTGTGCACGAAGGAAATCCAGGATTTCCCATGCGCACAGAAATAACCACTGAAGCAGAAATGGATTCCAGCAAGGATGCAGTCAAAAACATAGCCGTGCATGTACTGGGCACCCATACGGATGACCTCGGAATCGGCGGTAAAAAGCTCGATAAAAGGTTCCGGTGCAAGTTGCATGACAATGATTGAAAGAAGTCCGAAGACGGTAGTAATCAGAATCGAATATTTTAATGTCTGCTTAGCGCGCCGGTGTTTGCCGGCGCCTATATTTTGTGCGCACAGAGCGGAAACCGTAGACAGCATTGTGGAATTGACAAGAAAAAGGATGCTGATAATTTTTTCTACAATACCCACAGCGGCAGCGTCATTCAGACCGCGCTTGTTTGCAATTACGGTGATGACCAGGAAGGCAATCTGGATAAAGCCATCCTGAAAAGCAACGGGAGAACCGATTTTTAACAGGGAACCCATTACTTTTCTGTCGGGACGGAGATTTTTCAGACTGAAAACAACCCCGTTCTTTTTCCGTAAAATGACAATCAGAGAGATAATCACACTGCAGGTCTGGGACAACGTTGTGCCCAAGGCGGCACCGGCAGCGCCCATATGAAGTCCCCCGATAAAGAAAAAGTCAAGAGCAATATTAACCACGCAAGCAATGGCAATAAAGTACATTGGACTTTTTGAATCACCAAGTCCGCGAAAAATCGAACTGATTACATTGTAAGCCGTAATAAAAGGAATGCCAATAAAGCAGATGGTCAGATAGGAGACCGTTCCGGAGACTGCTTCTGCCGGGGTGGACATTGCTGCTACAATCGGGTGAACCAGAAGAAGCAGAACGGCGGTTGCCACAACGGATAATAGGAGAAACAGGATGATGGTATTGCTGATTGCTGCAGAGACTTTTTCCTGTGCTTTTGCGCCAATAGCCTGTCCAATCATCACGGTAGTGCCCATTGCAAGACCGACAATCATGACGGTAATCATATGCATGACCTGACTGCCGATGGAAACTGCAGTGGTGCTTTCCACACCGTTAAATTGTCCAATGATAAACAAATCTGCCATGCCATAGAGAGTCTGGAGAAAATAGGACAACAGGAACGGAAGAGAAAATGATGCGATTGTTTTAAATACATTACCGGTGGT
The DNA here is from genome assembly GCA_029227035.1 of Lachnospiraceae bacterium. GTDB lineage: Bacteria > Bacillota > Clostridia > Lachnospirales > Lachnospiraceae > Roseburia. The sequence goes on along the minus strand of JAQXZD010000074.1, from coordinate 32,731 downwards.
TAAATCTTTTTCCATGAAAATTACTCTTTTCTTAAGTTTAAGTTGTAAATGCAACTCCACTATTGTACTACATGGGAAATAAAACCGCAACAAGCCCCGCCCTTCGTAAGTTGAAGGGCAGGACCGTTTTTTAGTACACGGTGTGGCAGCATTCGAAATCCGTATCAATATAGTGGGCAATAAATTTTGCTTTGAAGTTCCGCTTGTTGCAAATCGATTTTGGTGTGCCGGATACATCTAGATCTTCCGGAAGTACAAATTTGATGCAGCGGACAATGACATCACTGCAGTTTTGCTTGGTATGGGCAGGAACTGTCATGGTTTTCATACCGCGATTGTGTTCCATGCCGTACGAATCCACTTCGGTCAGGATAACCGCCAGGGCAACGCGCCGGTGCGGGCAGATATTTTTCAAGGTCACATCTAACTGAAGGATGCGTCCCAGAGATTCCAACTGGACATCTCCGCAATTGAATTCAACAGAATCTTCACAGCCGTCAATATCGATGGAAACAGGGGTAGGACAGTGTTCCGGCAAAACAGCGTCTCCGCAGTCAATTTCAATTTCAGGGGAAGGGAAGGTCACAACATTGTGATCCTTGTCATCATAGCTGATGCTCTCGTTTACTTCGATCGTTCCGGTACATGGACCGATATGTTTTACGGTAAATTCAAGAGAGGCACCTTCGCTTTTGTGGGTTCCCAGTTCATCAATTTTCCATAGCAGGGAATTCTCGTTGATTGGGGTTGCGGTTCCTTTGGTCGGCATGGAAAGAGAAGTAATTTTAAAACAGGAGGCAATCACTTCTTTGATTACAATGTCCTTTGCTCCCGGTTTGGAAATATTTTTGGCAAGGTCAGAGAAAATGTTTTCCAGTTCTTCATCGCTCGGTGTAATGACCACATAGGATGAAGCAGGTGAAGAGGCCCAGTCATTCAGTGCCGGTTCATCAATACCGCCGTTTCCGGAGAGTCCGATGCAATAGATGGTTACCCCTTGTGCTTTTGCGGCGGCAGCAACCGGTGCGGCATTTTCGCCCACAGTGGTCAGACCATCCGTAAACATAATCATAACTTTGGCATTGGTGGAGGATGGATCAAAAAGCTGAAGAGCTTTGGTAAAGGCATCCGCATGATTGGTTCGTCCATTGGCGCTTAGCGCATCTATGGCATCCTTCAAATCAGAAACGGAAGTAATCAGGGCGGTATCTGCTGTTGCAGTATCTGCAAAGCTGACAATTCCAATCCGGCTGCCGAGACCGATATGTCCATCCTGAGCACTGTCAGTAGCTTCGTCGATGATATCAATGAACTTTTTAGCTCCGTTTTTCAGGTTGGCAAGCGGGCTGCCGGACATACTTCTGGAACGGTCAAGGATTAAGACGATATCGGTTGGGTTGTTGACGATATCCGGTTCCGCGGTCAGAGATAGTTTCACATGGAAAGAGTCTCCGCAATCGATGCGGCTGGTGCTTAATTCTTTGTTAGAATTTGTGATTCCCATATGTTTCATTCCTTTCTGAGCGGTAGGTATATTTATCGCTCATCATATCATATGCCAGGAAAATGGGAATGTTCGATGCCTAACCTATAAATTATATATAAGAACTTCTGAAAATATGCTATCATTGTACTATTTACTTCTCAGGGAAGATGTGTTATCTTCTCTGAGAAGACATATCTATGGATTACTGTTATCTTGAGGAACAGTATATCGAAATAATCCCAATATGTTTTTACAATTTCATAAAGGACAGGAACCCGGACATTCATTTTGTGTTGTGGGAACCTTGTTTTTCGTGTACAATGAAAGGAGAAATGGGTGGGTAAGAAAGATACTATCACGAAGAAGTACATGAAGAATCCGTGCGTATTTGCAGATGTGTTTAACAAGTTTCTGTATCGTGGAGAGCGGCGGATTCGGCCGGAGCAGTTAAGAGAATTGGATACAGCAGAGATTGCAGTGCCTTATGGCTCAGAGCGGGCAGTGGTGCCGGAGCAGAAATACAGGGATATCCTGAAGCTGCTGATGACAGATGACAGCATGGCTTATTGCATCTTGGGAGTGGAGAATCAGAGCGATATCCATTATGCAATGCCTGTGCGGAATCTGGTCTATGATGCAATGCAGTTAGCATATCAGGTATCCGAGACAGCGGCATCTCACAGGAGGAAAAAAGCGAATGGAAAAGAGGCTGCTACAGATGGAGAAAGCGTGAAGAAACCATCCGGAGGTGAATATCTTGGCGGTTTTTATAAGACGGATCGATTAATTCCGGTGGTGACTTTAGTGTTGTTTTTCAGTGCAAAGGAGTGGGACGGACCGCTGAGTTTGCGGGAAATGTATGTGGATGCGGATGAGACTGTGATGCAGTTTGTACCGGATTATAAGGTTAATCTGGTGGCGCCTTACAGTATGTCAGAGGAAGAAATTGCACAGTTTCATACAAGTTTTCGGGAATTGATGTTGTTTATCAAGTATTCCGGCGATAAGAAGAAGCTTCAGGAAATTGTGATGAAAGATAAGCATTTCCATAGCATGGAAAGAGACGTGGTGGATGTGATTAATGTGGTGACAGATTCAAAACTGACTTATTCGCAAGAGGAGGAGAATGTAGATATGTGCAAAGCAATATTGGACATGAGAAACGAAAGCCGTCAGGAAGGGCGCAAGGAGGGATATCTGCAAACTTTAATAGGATTGGTCTGTAAGAAAATGGCTAAGAATAATTCGGTAGAAGAGATTGCGGATATGTTGGAAGAGACACCGGGAACCATTCAGCGCATCTGTGATGTAGCGGTAAAGTATGCGCCGGAGTATGATGTGGAGAGGATTTATGAGGAACTGGTCGGGGAAATATTTTGATTGATTAAATATTTTTCGATGGAACATTGACAAACCAAATTGAATATGTTATTCTACAAGAGCTCTTTGCACTGCATATAAATCTACAGTACAAACTGAACAGACCGTAACAGTCTTGTTATGGAGTCGGGTCACATGAGTGACAGTGGAATCTTTTGCCCACGGGACAGTAGTTGCTAATACTGATTCGTGGGCTTTCTTATACCTTTTTTCAGCCTGAGTCGAGCAACCCCACGTGATATTGAGTGTCATAGAGATAGTATTCCCAATATGAATGAAAACGGAGGTAGCAGTATGGAACAAAACAGAATTACGGAAAGAGAATTTCAGAGGGTAGCAAATAAGGTATCTGCGGTAACCATTGCGGAAAATGCGATTTTATCCCTTGGTAAGCTGATAGCCGGTATCGTGGGACATTCCGGTGCCATGATCAGCGATGCGGTGCATTCGGCTTCGGATGTATTTAGCACCATTGTGGTAATTATCGGAATTAAGTTTGCATCCAAGGAGCCGGACAAAGAGCATCCGTATGGACATGAGAGGATGGAATGTGTGGCAGCGTTGATTCTGTCAGTGGTTCTTTTTATCACGGGACTGAGCATTGGATATGAAGCACTGAAGAATATACTTGGAGGAAATTACAAAGCCCTGGAGATACCGGGACCGATTGCGCTGGTGGCAGCAGTGATTTCCATTATTGTAAAAGAAGTAATGTTCTGGTATACAAGGCATTATGCGAAGAAGATTGACTCCAGTGCATTGATGGCAGATGCATGGCATCATCGTTCGGACGCTTTTTCTTCCATCGGAGCTTTGGTTGGAATCGGAGGAGCAATGCTTGGTTTCCCGATTATGGATTCAATTGCCAGTCTTGTGATTTTCCTGTTTATCGTAAAAGCTGCATATGACATCTTTAAAGATGCAATAGATAAGATGGTGGATCACTCCTGCGACGAAAAGACAGAGGCAGAATTGGCGGAATGTATCCGGGAAAATCCACAGGTGCTGGGGATTGACCTGTTACATACGAGAATATTCGGCAATAAAATTTATGTCGATATTGAGATTGAAGTGGATGGTACCTACACCTTACAGAAAGCGCATGATATAGCAGAAGAAGTACATGATGAGATTGAGAAAAAATTTCCGAAGATTAAGCATATCATGGTGCATGTGAATCCCGGAAAGGTCTGATCAGACCTTTCCGAGCTTTTTGAGCAGAAATGGAATTGCCTGCTCAAAATTCACCCCGTACCAGCGTGGCTTTTCTTCTTCCCGGGTGCAGCGGATACACTCTGCCGTGTAATCTGCTGCAATCGGGATGGAGTCCTGCCACGAAAGTCCGTTCATCAATGCGCCCACCAGGGTGCTGGCAAAGATGTCACCGGTTCCGTGGTAGCTGTCCGGGAGTTTTTCGGTTGTATAATAATAGAAGTCGTTTGTGGTGCGGTTGTAGCCCATGGCACCGATGGAGCCTTGCGCTAAGCTGACGCCGGTTAAAATGGATATTTCAGCGTCGAAATCGGACAGACGCTTTAAAAGTTCCTGAATATAGGCTTCGTCATAGGACGTTCTGTATTCCATTCCGGTCATCAGGGCGGCTTCCGTAATATTTGGCAAAATGATATCGGCTTTTGCACACAGACCGGTCATTTTCTCGGCAAAGGCAAGGTCAAAGCCGGCATAGAAGCGACCGTGATCCGCCATGACCGGATCCACGATAATCCGGGTGGATTCGTTTCCAAAGTCGGAAAAAATATCTGCGGCTAAGTCTATCTGATGCTCATTTGCCAGATATCCCGTATAGATTGCGTCAAAAGTAATATTTTCCTTTTTCCAATGGGCGGTAATCGGAGGCATCTGATCCTCCAGACTCCGGCAGGTAAAATCCGGAAACATGGTGTGCGCGGACAATACTGCTGTTGGAAGTACAACCGTCTCGACGCCCATTGCGGAAATGATGGGAAGCGCCACGGTTATGGAACATTTTCCCACACAGGAAATATCTTGAATGGTCAAGATTCTCTTCATTGCAACGCTCCTCATTCATCCTTTAAAGTCAGTTCTACCGGGCAGTGATCGGATCCCATAATATCCGTATGGATTGCAGCTCCGGTCATTCGATCTTTTATGTTTTCAGAGACAAGAAAATAGTCAATACGCCAGCCTGCATTCTTGCTTCGCGCCTGAAAGCGGTATGACCACCAACTGTATATGCCGGTCTGATCCGGATAGTAATAGCGGAAGCTGTCGATAAAGCCGCTGTCCAGAAGCGTAGTCATTTTTCCGCGTTCTTCGTCCGTAAAACCTGCATTATGCCGGTTGGATTTTGGATTTTTTAAATCGATTTCTTCATGTGCGACGTTCATGTCACCACAGACGATGACACCTTTTTTTTCAGCCAGCCCGCACAGATAGGCACGGAATGCATCTTCCCATTCCATGCGGTAATCCAGACGTTTTAACTCATTCTGTGAATTCGGCGTGTAGACGGTAATCATATAGAAATCTTCATATTCCAGTGTAATGACGCGTCCCTCTGTATCGTGCTCCGGAATCCCGATTCCGTATGCGACCGAGAGCGGCTCGTGCTTTGTGAAAATGGCGGTACCGGAATATCCCTTTTTCTGTGCGTAATTCCAATATTGAAGATATCCGGGCAGTTCCATCTCAATCTGCCCTTCCTGAAGCTTTGTCTCCTGAAGACAGAAAAAATCTGCATCCAGCTTATGGAATTCTTCCATAAAATTTTTGCCCATGATCGCACGTAATCCATTTACGTTCCACGAAATCAGTTTCATAGTGTCCTCCTATTTGATGAGCTTTAGCGGGAGCCGCCTTCAATCACGTTTTGGATGGCGGTAAACAATTCATCATAGGTTTCATATGCCGGAATCTCCGGATATTCAGCCTTAATGGCATCGGTACTCTTAAATAAGAAACCGGCCTTGCTTGCCTGAATCATACCAAGATCGTTGTGGCTGTCTCCGCTGGCAATGGTATCATATCCGATGGACTGTAATGCCTTCACGGTTGTATACTTAGATTTCTCACAGCGCATCTTAAATCCGGTAATCTCACCGTTTTCTGCCACCTCAAGGGAGTTGCAGAAGATGGTCGGATAACCAAGCTTCTTCATGAGCGGTCCCGCAAACTGTGAGAAGGTATCGCTGATAATGATAACCTGTGTCATAGCGCGAAGCTTGTCCAAAAATTCCTTTGCACCATCCAACGGATCAATCTTTGCGATGGTATCCTGAATCTCTTTCAGGCCAAGTCCGTGCTCCTTTAAAATACCGATACGATATTTCATCAGTTTATCGTAATCAGGCTCGTCTCTTGTTGTTCTTTTCAATTCCGGAATACCGGTCTCCTCTGCAAATGCAATCCAAATCTCCGGAACCAGTACACCTTCCAAATCTAAACAAACTATCTCCATTTTTTTCCTCCGTTTTCAAATTCCACTCTGTTTAACAGGAATTATTATAAACGAAATTGCAGGTCGTGTCTATGGAGAATTCAGGGAACAAACGGGACAAGATATCTGGTCTTATTATTTTATGCAAAATTGGATATTTACACAGAACCATTTATGAGTAGGATAGGTAGTATAGTTTTGCAAGAGAGGAGAACAATTATGAAACATGAGAACATTTACAAATTAACTTTGACGGCCCTGATGGCTGCGTTATCTTATGTAGTATTTACATTTCTGCAGATTAAGATTACGTTACCGGGTGGAACTGCTACATCTCTACATTTGGGAAATACAATTTGTGTATTAGCGGCTTTACTTCTTGGAAGTGTATATGGAGGTATTGGTGGAGCAATCGGTATGACGATTGGAGATCTTTTGATACCGGAGTATGTAATGGGAGCTCCAAAGACTTTTATTTTAAAGTTTTGTATTGGTTTGGTTACAGGACTGGTTGCACACAAAATGGGAAAAATTACAGAGACGAATGATTCAAAGCATGTTTTAAAATGGACTATTATTTCAGCTGTTTGTGGAATGGGATTTAATGTTATTTTTGATCCGTTATTCGGTTATTTTTATGATACAGTGTTGCTTGGTAAAGCTGTTGCTGTTAGTACGCTCGGAATCAAGATTTTAACAACTAGTGTAAATGCAGTGTTTTCTGTCATTACTGCGGTAATCATTTATATGGCACTTCGCCCGGCGCTTAAGAAAGCCAATTTGTTTTTGACAGTTGGAAAGGCTTCGGCAGAGGCATAAATCAAAGGAGCGGTTAACCCGCTCCTTGACGTACATGCCTTTCGCGAAGCGAAAATAGCATGGCATGTGCTCCTTGATTAGTGCATATCCAGTTCAATATCTCCGGTGTTGTTGGATACAGACAGGCGACCGGTTCCGGTCCCCTCCGAATAGTAGTTTTTATGATAATCCCTGTCATTAACGTCTACATCTCCGACATCTGTTTTCAGGTCGATTTCATAGCCATTCAGATCTCCGGCAGAGATATCTACATCTCCGACATCACTGGTTATTTCCATATTGGTAAAAACAATATCCTGTAAATCGGCATCTCCCACATTTGCATCAATCGTTACAGACTCGAAATCGCAGCTATCGATATTAAGATCACCAACATCTGCGGTGAGAGTAACTTCGTTTGCTTCAATATCCGTAAGAGTGACATCGCCGACATCAGAAGAGATGTCGATTTTGTCAAGCGCCTCCGGTACAGTTACCGTAATCTTGCATTTTTTGGAGCCAATAAGGTTGCGGACATGAGCGGTGTGTTTAATGGTTAAAGTACCATCGGACACTTTGTATTCCGGAACCAGTTTCTTATTTGCGGAAATACTGATGGAATAGGTGTCACCGGATACAAGATTGAGTTCTGCCACATCGGTATCCACATCAATGGTATCAAAAGCGTCTAAGTCGATTCTGTTCTTATCAATTACCTGTCCGGCAGATTCTTTCTCGGAAGAGGATACGAACGGCAGGTGGGACAGGAAAGAAACACCCCAACCGACAATATGGTAGCAGCTTCCGGCTATAATGCAGATAACGGTTACAATAGTTAGTATGGTAAGATATAAATTCTTTTTCATCTCATAAACCTCCACAATTATTTTTTTATTTTGTCATAGTGTTTTTGACAAGTGCCTGGATGATTGCTGCAATCGGCCAGATGATCCAGGTAATGTACCAGTCAAAACTCAGAAAACTCCAGATTAAGTACAGGCAGGTAACTGTCGGCCAGAACACAGACATGATGGCGGCTGTGGTTGGATTGATATATTTTGGTTCGTTCTGCTGGTTTGGAACATAGTTACCGCCTACAGTGTCCTGTTCGTTCAGGTGCAGCAGTTGTTTGTAGCTGCCAAGCTTCATGCTGGCCATAACGATTAAGAATACACCGATGGCAACAAAGATAAATAGGAGAGCACCGGAAAAATCACCCCAGAATCCGGTGGAATCCCAGATGGCATCAAAAATAATGCTTGGAAGTACGCTTAAGATGCACAATATGATTCCAATGGTCAGAAGCATTGCATAAGTACTTTTGTAGTTCTCCATGCCATGATGGATATATTCCGTGGTGGCGAAATCTGTCACATAGCGCTCGGTTTTCAAATGTTTCCAGCTTCCGATAGTAACATTTGAGTAAACAAGAAGCCCGACACCGATTGCAACAATCAGAAACAGTGAAGCGCCCCCAAGGGAGTCAAGCAGGTCTGCATAGCGAGGAGAAAACTCGGCAGCTGTACTGAAAAAAATTGGTCCGCAAACGGACAGAATGCAGAACATAACACCAAGTGCGGTAAGGTATGCATGTTTTGCATGGTCAGCCAGATAGCGTCTGGCATCTTCCAGAGAGAGAGTCTTTCCGGCAGGCATCTGACTATTTGGCTGTACGAAACTTGATATTCCAAGATCCTCAGCAAGTTCATCCAGATTGCCGAATTCAGAGATGACAATTCCAATTGCTTCGTTTTCTGTTTTACCGTTTTCTTTAAGTTCCGTGTATTTATCTTCCATCATTTGCAACAATTCACTTTTGGCCCGATAGACTTCCGGTGTGTTGGGAAGATTTAAGAACATACTTTCCAGATAACTTTTAATTGTATCCATTTGGGATATCTCCTTTCATAATAAACTTTTCCACTACTTCCTGTGTGAGATTCCATTCATCGCATTTGGTACGGTAATACTGGCGTCCACTTTCCGTGATGCGGTAGTAGGTACGATGCTTGCCGGTATCTGCGCTCTGGCTTTGGAACGATTCCACGTATCCGTTCTTTTCCATCCGTGTGAAAGCAGAATAAAGAGTTGTCTCTTTGATGATATATTTCCCATCAGAGAGGGTTTTAATATGTTTGGAAATCTCATAACCATAGGATGGTTTTTCCAGCAGGAGATAGAGAATCATGGTGTCATTGTAGCCGCGAATAACGTCACTGCTGATACTCATATCGATTCCTCCGATCTTGTTTAGTTACTAACTACTTTATCTGTCGTACTACGAGAAACGTTGCTATGACAAACGTTGGTACGTCTGTCGTAGTACGCCTGATGGAGTAAATATAACAGATAGATTTGGATATGTCAATAGAAAGATGATATAATTTAGGTGTACTTAAAAGAAAGGATACCGGAATGAGAAGCATTACTTATCATATAGAACATAGCAGACCGGGGCAGAAAATAAGTGGTTTTCTGAAAGAAAAGGGATACTCGGAGCAGAATCTGGTCAACCTGAAAAAGGATGAAGAGAGCATATTGGTAAACGGAGTTTTTACGCGCCAGAATTATGTGTTGCAGGAGGGAGACCGACTTACTGTGCGGATTCGGGAGCGGGATTCTTCTGATCAGATTGTTCCGGTGGAACTGCCTTTAGACATCCTGTATGAGGACGAGGATCTTCTGGTGGTGAACAAAGCGGCAGGGATGCCGATTCATCCGTCCAGAAATAATTATAATAATTCGCTGGGCAACGCGTTGGCGTGGTACTATCGGGAACAGAACCGGCCCTTTGTGTTTCGGTGTATTAACCGGTTGGACAGGGATACGTCCGGACTTACGATTGTGGCAAAGCATATGGTAAGTGCCGCAATCTTAAGCCGTATGGTAGCAAATAAATCGGAAAAAGAGGAGATTTGTCGTGAATATCTGGCGATAGTGCGCGGACACGTTTTGCCGGAAGCCGGAACAATAGATGCTCCCATTGCCAGAAAAGAGAGTCGGTGTCTAGAGCGCGTCGTGGATTATGCGCAGGGGGAACGCGCCGTAACCCATTACCGTGTGGAGAAAGAACACAATGGATACAGTCTGGTGAGGCTTAAGCTGGAGACCGGAAGGACGCACCAGATTCGGGTGCATATGAGCTATCTCGGATATCCGCTGGTAGGAGATTTTTTGTACAATCCGGCATATGCGGGTAATCAGAAGGACCGTCTTTTACCGGGAACAAAAAAAGTGTCCGACGGTTCTTATGAGTTAAACCGTCAGGCACTTCATGCGTACCGGCTGGCATTTCGCCATCCGATGACAGGAGAGCTTATGGATTTTACCACGCCGCTTCCGTCAGATATGGAAAGACTTATTACTTAATTCTTTTTTTACAGATGTCATTTAGGCAGCAACGGTCGCAGGCAGGAGCCGTGCGTGCACTGCAGATTTCGCGTCCATGCAGAACAAAACGGTGGCAGAGGTCATTGCCCTCTTCCGGAGGGACGATTTTCCACAAAGCCATCTCGACTTTTTTGGGCTCGGTGATATGGTCTACAAGTCCGATGCGGTTGCAGAGACGGATACAGTGTGTATCTGTTACGATGGCAGGCTTGCCGAAGACATCTCCCATAATCAGATTGGCACTTTTCCGCCCCACACCGGGCAGAGCCAGAAGCTGGTCAAAATCTTCGGGAACCTGTCCGTTGTATTTGTCGCGGAGTTCCCGCATGCAGGCATTAATGTCTCTTGCCTTACTTTTTCCCAGTCCGCAGGGACGGACAATTTCTTCAATTTCTTCCACAGGTGCTTCCGCAAGTGCGTTTACATCCGGGAACTTTTCGTATAGTTTTTCCACTACAATATTTACTCTTGCGTCGGTGCATTGGGCGGCGAGCCGGACACTGACGAGGAGTTTCCATGCTTCATTATAGTCCAGGCTGCACTTGGCATCCGGATATTCTTTTTTCAGTCGGCTGATTACTTCAAGAGCCAAAGCTTTTTTTGTCATAGTGAATCTCCTTCCACATCAAGTACTCTAAGTGTAAGTCATCGGAGAAAGAAATACAAGCAGGAAAGAATGGTTCGTGATATAATAGAAAATAATGATAGCAAAAGAAAGGAAGGTATTGTATTTTATGACAAGCAGACATATTGCAATTCCGGCACTCCTTAAGATAGGTCCGGGAGCGCTGGATGAATTGGGAAGATATCTTAAGGAAGCGCAATTGGAAAAAGTTGTGATTCTGTTCGGAAACGGTTTGATTGACATGTTTGGAATGTCTGTGATGGAATCGTTACAGGAGGCAGAGGTTGAGGTACTGGAATATCAGGAACTGGATACGGTGAAGCTGGAAGATCTGACGGAGCTGGCATTCTCCATGTCAGCAAAGACGCAGGCAGTCGTGGGAATTGGCGGTGGAAAAGTGATTGATGCAGCGAAATATTGTGGATTTCTCAGGAATATTCCGTTTATCAGTATACCGACCTCGGCTTCCAGTGACGGTTTTTCCAGCGCCAGCGCTTCTCTTCTGGTGGATGGGCACAGAAAGTCCGTACCGGCAAGACTGGCATACGGAATTGTTGTGGATACAAAGATTATCAAGAGTGCGCCAAAGCGTTTCCTCTTTTCCGGAATCGGGGATATGGTATCCAAGATTACAGCGCTCTATGACTGGAATTTTGAAGAGGAAAACGGTTACGGAAAGGTGAACGATTTTGCAGTTATGATTGCAAAAAAGGCGGTAAACAGTTTTGTCCGGACTCCGTTTACATCAATTGATGAAGATTTATTCCTGAAAGAACTGCTGGATTCGCTGGCCATGAGCGGAATTGCCAATGAGATTGCAGGCAGCAGTGCACCAACCAGCGGAAGTGAGCACCTGATCTCCCATGCATTGGACAAGATGCTGGAACAGCCGCAGCTTCACGGCATACAGGTAGGAATTGCAACCTATCTGATGAGTGTGGTGCAGGATCACAGATATGTTCGTGTGGATACCATTTTTACCCAGACCGGATTCTGGAATTATGTAAAGACGTTACAGATGCGAAGGGAAGATTTTGAGAAGGCAATCGACCTGGCGCCGTCCATCAAGCCTTTCAGGCACACCTACCTGCATGAAGAAAAATATCGGGAGCTGGCGAAAGAGGTACTTCGTACCGATAAACGCTTAACTGAGATTTTAGTGTAGAGGGAGAGCAGACCAATGAGAAAGAGAATTCTGGGATATCGAAAAAGGATAGATCGTTTGCTGGAAGAAGATGCGAAGGATACGGATTGGGAGGCGGTTCTTGACGAGCATCTGGTGCAGATTGGATTTTTTCAGCACGAGAGACTGATTCATCTTCTGGTGACACTGGCCTTTGCCTTTTTTACGATTCTGTCGGTTCTGGCGGCAGTATTTCTGCAGGCTCCGATGTTGTTTGGATTAACGATTGTTCTTATGGTGCTTCTGGTTCCGTACATCCTGCATTATTATCTTCTGGAGAATGAGACGCAGAAGATGTATGAGCAGTATGATAAGATTCTGGAGAGGATGAAGCGGTAGACCGGAACCATGCAGAGAGTTTTCGTGTATGATATATAGATAGTTGTGTAACATAGAGTGATTATGAGAGCAGCCTATGCGAAAATAAAGGGAAGCCCCCAATACCCGGATATCAGGGGAATAGTGTCTTTCCTGCCGATGCTAAACGGCACGGTTGTGTCTGCGGAAATCTATGGAGTGACAGATGAAAACAGCATAAAAGCCAATGGATTTAAAGGATTTCATATCCATGAGGGAGAAAGCTGTACGGGAACAAAGGAAGATGCATTTTCGGATACGGATGGGCATTACAGCAAAACAAAATCCATGCATCCGCAGCATAACGGGGATTTGCCGCCGCTTCTGTTTACGGATGGCTATGCATGGATGCAGGTTTATACGGGAAGATTTCAGCCGGAGGACATAATCGGAAAAACGGTAGTATTGCATGACATGCCGGATGATTTTAAAACGCAGCCGGCAGGGGATTCCGGCATGAAAATTGCCTGCGGAGAGATTATGGAAGGTTTGTAATGTCTGTTTTGTTGCGAAAGAGAAAGGCGAAAAATGAGATTTGTATATTGCCCGCATTGCGGGACAAAATTGACGGAAAAAGAAATCGGAGATGAAGGACTTGTGCCGTATTGCCAGAAGTGCAATCAGCCGCTGTTTGATATGTTTTCCACATGCATTATTGCGCTGGTGGTCAATGAACAGGAGGAGGCAGCCCTGCTCAGGCAGGAATACATCTCCGACCATTATTGCAATCTGGTTTCCGGATATATGAAGCCTGGGGAGTGTGCGGAAGAGACAGCACAGAGGGAGATAGAAGAGGAAATCGGTATCCGGATAGAAAAGCTTGACTTTGCCGGAACCTACTGGTTTGGCAAAAAGGATATGCTGATGATTGGATTTATCGCAAGATGTCATAAGGCACAATTGGAATTGTCGAACGAGGTGGACGCTGCCGAATGGGTTCCTGTGGAAGAAGCAATCCACAGGGTGCATCCGAAAGGCAGTGTTTCACATGAGCTGTTGGAGATATACTTAAAGGCGAAAAAGGAATAATTTCCCCAATCGTGGACATACTGACCTTGTATAATAATGGAAAGAGGTGCAGTATGGTATTAAAAGAAAAGGAAAAGACTACGATTGAGGATCTGCGTACACAGGAACAGTCCTGTATCGAGAAATACCACAGATACGGACAGGAGGCTAAGGATCCAGTACTCCGGGATCTGTTCGGAGAACTGGAAAAAGAAGAGAAGGAGCACTATGAGTCTCTGGGGCAGGTGCTGAGCGGAAGCGTTCCTGCCTGCAATTGCAATGACAGGGAGGGTGCACAGTATGAGCCGAAGGCAACCTACGATTCTCTGACCAACTCGGAGGATAAGCAGAATGACTGTTTTCTTGCAACGGATTGTATCGGCACGGAGAAGATGGTGTCCGGGGAGTATAATTCCAATGTGTTTGTCTTTGAAGATACTCAGGTCAGAAAATTGTTGGCGGATATTCAGATTGAAGAGCAGAACCATGCGGAGATGCTTTACAAGTATAAAACCGTAAACGGAATGTCGTAAGCGGTAAATAGAACTAGAAACAAATCAAGGGAGAAATTAGAGGCTTATCTAATTTCTCCCTTGATTTATGTTACTGGATATATACTGTGAACTTTCATTTCGCTGGAGATTATGGTAAACTATGCTTACTATTTTAAGAGTTATCAAGGTGAAGTTTAAGGAGGAAACATCATGTTTATTGGTGCAGAACATCAGAATTTGGTATATACAGGGAGAATCGATTGGAGTAACCGGAAGGAGCCGGTATTTGTGTTCCCGTGTACTTCGGTAGCTTTTCGCTTTACCGGGGATGTGTTGAAGGTACATGTGAAAAACAAGAATGAATACTGGAACAATTATCTGGGATGTATTCTGGACGGAGAGCAGTTCAAATTCGAGCTTCCGAAGGAGGGAGAGGGCATCATTGAGCTTCCGGTTGAAAAAAGCGGACAGGAAGTTCATGAGGCTTTGCTTTTTAAGAGACAGGATGCCTGCCATGAGATGAGTTTTTGCGGAATTGAACTGGCAGAGACAGGGGAACTGCGGGAACCGCCGGTAAAACCGGAACGCAGGATTGAGGTCTACGGAGACTCGGTGTCTGCCGGGGAAGTAAATGAAGCGGTAGAGTATGTTGCAAAGGAAGATCCGGAGCACAGCGGAGAATATTCAAATGCCTGGTATTCTTATGCCTGGATGACAGCCAGAAAGCTGAATGCGCAGATTCATGATATCGCGCAGGGCGGAATTGCGCTCATGAATCATACCGGATGGTACAAGGAGCCGGATGCCATCGGTATGGAGTATGCCTGGGATAAGGTGCATTATAATCCGTTTTTGGGAAGTGCTTCTTTGTGGGATTTTTCCTTGTATACTCCGGATGTGGTGATTGTTGCAATCGGTCAGAATGACAATCATCCGGTGGATTATATGAAGGAGAATTATGAAGATGAGCGTGCAGTAAAGTGGAGAGCTCATTATAAAGAGTTTTTGAAGAAGCTTCGCGCACAGTATCCTGACGCGCAGATTGTATGTTGTACCACGGTTCTCATGCATGACGCAAACTGGGACAAGTCCATAGGCCAGGTAGTTGCAGAGCTTGCCGATGAGAAAATCACACAGTTTCAATATAAGAGAAACGGAGCTGCGACACCGGGACATCCGCGGATACCGGAGGATGAGGAGATGGCAACAGAGCTTGCAGCATACATTGAGACACTGCCTGTGGAGAATTGGAAATAAATTGAAAAAAGTGTATTGACTCATACCTAAGGGGAGACATTAGGATATCCTTGTAAGGAGGATAGAGATATGAGTACATGCATTGAAGTAAGAAATCTTACCAAGTCTTTCAATGGAAGAACGGTTGTAAAAGACCTGTCGTTTGAAGTAAAGCGGCAGGAAGTGTTTGGCCTTCTGGGGCATAACGGTGCGGGGAAAAGTACGACAATTGAAACGATACTCGGACTGAAAAAAGCGGACAGCGGCAAAGTGACGATACTTGACAGGGAACCTCGTAAGAATCGTAAGGAAATCTTTGAGCGCGTGGGAGTACAGTTACAGGCATCCAACTATCAGAACAACATCAGAGTAAAGGAAATCTGTCAGGAGATATCCGTATTATATAAGAAGCCGGCAGATTACCGGGAACTCTTATGCAAATTCCGACTGGAGAAGTTTGAGAATGCTCAGGTCAATAAACTTTCCGGAGGAGAACGTCAGAAGCTTTCGGTGGTATTGGCGTTGATTCCGAATCCTGAGATTGTATTTCTGGATGAGCTGACAACCGGGCTGGATACCGCAGCCAGAAGAGAGGTCTGGAAGACTTTAAAGGAACTGAAAGAGAACGGTACGACAATTCTGTTAACGACACATTACATGGAGGAGGCGGAAAGCCTGTGTGACCGAATCTGTCTGATCAAAGAGGGCAAAAAGATTATAGAGGGAACGGTGGAAGAGGTTGTGAAAAAAAGTCCCTACGACAATCTGGAAGAAGCGTATCTTTGGCATATGGGAGAGGAGGTTGCTATATGAAAAAATTTGCAAAACTGTATTGGATTGAACAGAAGCTGGCGTTTCGTTCTGCGGATACCATGATATTCGGCATTGCGATGCCGATAGGAGTATTGTTTCTGATTGCCGTTGTGGCAGGGCAGAAGACAGCGGGAGGAAGCAGCTATACATTTTTGGAAAGTGCCTTTGCATCTTTGATTGCAGTGGGAATCTGTGCCTGTGCTTTCATGGGACTTCCGTTAACCATTGCAGATTATCGGGACAAAAAGATATTGAAACACTTTTTTGTTACTCCATGCAGTCCGGTCAGGATGCTTGGAGCCAACGTATTGTGCAGCGCGGTTATGGCGATACTGTCAGCGGTTGCGGTGGTGCTGGTATCGGTTTTTGTATTTGGTTACCGGATGCAGGGAAATGTTTTGGTATTTGTGGGAATGTGGTTTCTGACATTGATTTCGATGTTAAGTATCGGTCTGTTGATGGCAAGCCTTTGCAGAACCGTGAAAGCGGTGAATGCAATCACCAGTCTGGTATATTTTCCGATGCTCTTTTTATCCGGTGCAACGATTCCTTTTGAATTGTTTCCGGAGGGACTTCAGAAAGTTGCTTCGGTTCTTCCGCTGACGCAGGGAATTAAGCTTATGAAAGAAGCATCCATGGGGATACAGACGGAAGGATTCATGTGGAGAGTTGCGCTTCTGACAGGGATTACAGTGGTGTGCACGCTGATTTCCGTCAGGATATTTCGGTGGGAATAGAATAAGGAGGAAAGCAGGATGAAGATGTATCAGGAACATGAGTGGTGCGAGGAAAAAGAACCGCCGGGATTATATAAAATCGGTATGTTTGCCGCAATGAATCGTGTGACGATTAAAACTCTGCGATACTATGATGAACAGGGACTGCTAAAGCCGGAGCATGTGGATGAAATCAACGGATACCGGTATTATCTTGCCGGCCAGATCGCGGATTTGCATCAGATTCTGGCATTGAAGGAAATGGGCTTTTCGCTGGATGATATCAGGGCAATTCAAAACGGGAAGCCGGAGAAGGAGCTTTTGGCTTCGAAGAAACAGGACATTTTGCGGGAGATTGCACAGCTTACCGCCAGACTGGCGGTGGTGGAAAGTTATCTGATGGAAGAGAACATGGAGCTGTCATCGCCGGTACTGGTAAAAAGTCTGCCGGAAGTGATCGTAGCGACCATGCGGCTGCGAATAGATAATTATGATGCCCTGTTTGATGCGATGCCGCAGATGGGTGCGGAAATGGAGCGGCTTGGGTGCATATGTGCGGAACCTGCGTATTGTTTTATGAAATATCTGGAAGACGAAAACAAGGAGGAGCAGGTTCTGGTAGAAATCGGCGAAGCGGTCACGGAAGTGAAGGAAGACTCGAAACTGGTACAGTTTAAAGTACTTCCAAAGGTGGACGAGGCAGTCTGCATTTTTCATAAGGGATCTTATAATACCATGTCGAAATCTTATGAGACTGCATTGCGCTATATAGAAAAAAATGGATATGAGGTATGCGGAAATATCAGGGAATCGCATATTGACGGTGTGTGGAACAAAGAGTCAGAGGAAGAGTGGCTGACGGAAATACAGATACCGGTTTGTAAAAAGATATAAGAGCCGCTTCAGATTGGATAATTTTTTGATTTTTGTTGCGGAAATGCAAGCAAAAAAGTATTGAAAAAAGCAGTGTCATCTGTTATTCTTTAATTGAGCAAAGAAGATTGTGGTCGTTCGGCTCACAATTGGAGCTCCCATCAGAGAGTCGGTTCGCTCTCCCGAATAGGCGCAAGCTGAAAAGAAAGGAACCATTTCAAAAGAGTAAATTGAAGCTCCTGACTCATAATCAGGAGCTTCTTTTGTTATACCAAAGGTTATGAAAGGAATACATGGGGGAATTATTAGATAAATACAACGATTATATGCGATTAGAAAATTGCATTGTGGAGTATGTATTGGTGGATAGTACTTGCATTCAGTTCAGTTATAAAGAAGAAAACTTTGCGCATTTGATTGGCTTACATAAATTGAAGGATATTCAATTAGTTCAGTTTTGGTTGGATAAAAGCAATAAATCCGTGAAATTAAAAGATGTGATTAAGAAGATAAAGAATGGTTCTTTTACAGATGCGATGGTAAAAGGAAGTCATTTCTATCCGCTGATTGAAGAACGTTTCAAAAGTTTTTCATATGATAATTTAACAACTTTAAACTACACAGGTGCAATTATTGATTTTGATAAAACGCTTATAAATGCAAAGATCAAGAGTGATTATGTGTTATTTGAAGAATGTCCAAACAAGGAATACAATCATATGGGAATTGCATATGATGCAAGGGGGAATTATCGTTATGTAGAAACATTTTTTCATGAACCCTCTACAAAGTACATTGCAGGACAAATGATTGTAAAGGTAAAGAAGTTTGTGTTGTATGATTCGACAGGAAAAATAATCGTGGAAGATAAATTTTAATATGAGAGAATGTATAGTTTTTGAAAAAACATTGACAAATGAAGCAACGGTGCTATAATAGAATCAAACATATGAATACGTGTTCATATGTAAAATGATGATTATGAGAGGAAGATAATTATGAAGAAAAGTTATAAGATTGAAGTGGATTGCGCAAACTGTGCTAATAAAATGGAAGAAGCAGCAAAGGCTACGGCAGGGGTAAAGGATGCTGTGGTTAATTTTATGACGCTGAAGATGAGCGTGGAATTTGAAGAAGGGGCGGATGTGCAGTCCGTCATGCAGGAAGTGCTGAAGAACTGTAAAAAAGTAGAAGATGATTGTGAAATCTACTTCAAATAAGTGGACGAAACAGCATAAAAACAATTGTCCTATACTGTTGTAGATATATCACGGGAGTGTATCGTGTTTTGTGAAAGACCGAAAATCGACAGTGTCATGGTTCCATTGAATAACAATAATAGCGCAAAATTTGCATATTGTCAGTGATTACTTGAAATCGTTCATGGCACAAACTCGATTTTTGACTTGAACAAAATATGAGGCACTCCTGTAAAATAGAGTATTTCTAATTAGACAGTTGTTTTTATGCAGTTTCGCAATCATTAGGTGAAATTGCAAACAGAAAGGAGCAGCATATGAATACAAAGCAGAAGAAGGTTTTGGTTCGGATTATTGTGACGGCTGTTTTGCTGGTCGGATTTTCTCTCTTGACACGATATGTGTCTGTGAACCGGTGGATACAGTTTGGAATGTATCTGATTCCGTATCTGATTATCGGGTATGATATATTGAAGAAAGCGGGTAAGGGCATTTTAAACAGGCAGGTCTTTGATGAGAACTTTCTGATGGCGCTGGCAACTGTCGGTGCTATTGCGCTGGGAGACTATAAAGAGGGCGTGGCAGTTATGCTCTTTTACCAGATTGGTGAGTGGTTCCAGAGCTATGCCGTTGGCAGAAGCCGCCGCAATATCAGTGAGCTTATGGATATCCGGCCGGATTATGCCAATATTGAAAAAGACGGTCAGTTGGAAAAGGTGGATCCGGATGAGGTGGAGCCGGGAAGCATTATTGTTGTCCAGCCCGGAGAGAAGGTTCCGATTGACGGAGTTGTGATAGAAGGAAATTCAACGCTGAACACCAGCGCATTGACGGGAGAGAGCGTACCGAGAGAGGTGGCAGCAGGGGAAGAGATTATCAGCGGCTGCATCAATCTGTCCGGTGTGCTTAAGATTCGAACCAGCAGGGAATTTGGGGAATCCACCGTATCAAAGATTCTGGAACTGATGGAGAATGCAAGCTCCAGAAAGTCCCGCTCCGAGAATTTTATCTCCAAATTTGCAAGGTATTATACGCCTGCGGTATGTTTTGGAGCACTGGCACTTGCCGTGCTGCCGCCGGTGGTCCGGATGTTTTTTATGAGTGCGGCACCGCAGTGGGGAGAGTGGATTTACCGGGCGCTTACGTTTCTGGTAATCAGTTGTCCGTGCGCACTGGTAATCAGTATACCACTTAGCTTTTTTGCGGGAATTGGCGGAGCCAGCGCCGAGGGAATTCTGATAAAAGGCTCGAATTATATGGAGACGCTGGCGCAGACGAAGGCGGTAGTCTTTGATAAGACGGGAACGATTACCCAGGGTGTATTTGAAGTGTGCGGAATCCATGAGGAGTCCTGCACAGGCAAAAGCGGAAGCGCAGAAGCAGAACATGCCGGATATTCAGAGAGCGAAAGAAGGATCCTTGAATATGCGGCTCTTGCGGAATGTCACAGCACACATCCAATCAGTGTCAGCCTGCAGAAGGCATACGGAAAGAGGCTGGACATGGAGCGTGTGACGAATGTGCAGGAAATCAGCGGGCATGGAATCATTGCCGAAGTGGATGGACATCAGGTTTGTGCCGGAAACGATAAGCTGATGAAGCAGCAGAACATTGATTATCGGGATTGCAGCGGCACCGGCACGGTGGTACATGTGGCAATTGACGGAAAGTATGAGGGACATATCCTGATTTCTGATGTGATAAAGGAACAGGCATCGGAAGCCATGCGGCAGTTAAAAGAGACCGGAGTACGCCGGCTTGTGATGCTGACCGGAGATGACGCTAAGGTTGCGGCAAAGGTTGCCGGAGAAGTTGGAATTACCGAGTATCACAGTGGCCTTTTGCCGGCGGACAAGGTGACTTATGTGGAAGAGATACTGGGGCAGAAGAAGGAAAAAGAGGCAGTGGCTTTCGTGGGAGACGGAATCAATGATGCACCGGTGCTGTCAAGGGCGGATATCGGAATTGCCATGGGAGCACTGGGATCGGATGCAGCCATTGAGGCAGCGGATATCGTATTGATGGATGATGATCCGAGTAAGATTTCCAAAGCAATTCGCATCGCAAGAAAGTGCATGAGGATTGTATATGAAAATATCTATTTTGCAATCGGAGTGAAGGGCGTCTGTCTGTTTTTGGGAGCAGTTGGAATTGCAAATATGTGGGTTGCGATTTTTGCGGATGTCGGAGTGATGGTACTGGCAGTGCTGAATGCGGTGCGTACACTCTTTACCAAAAAACTTTAAAGCAGTGACAAAGGAGAAAAAATGAGTAAAGAAATGATGGATATGGAATGCTGCAGTGAGACCTGTGTACATGAAGATCTTCTTAAGATTGTGAATGAGACCATGCCGGAGGAAACGGAGCTGTATGACCTTGCGGAGCTTTTCAAGGTGTTTGGAGATTCTACGCGCATACGAATTCTCTTCGTTCTGTTTGAGGCGGAGGTGTGCGTGTGTGATCTGGCAGAAGCTCTTCATATGACGCAGTCTGCAATCTCACATCAGCTTCGGATTTTAAAGCAGAATAAGCTGGTGAAAAACCGCAGAGAGGGAAAGTCCATATTTTATTCCCTGGCGGATGAACATGTGCGAAGCATCATAGCGCAGGGGCGGGAGCATATTGAAGAAGGCAGTTAATTCATTTGGGGAGACTTTTGAAAAAGGGACTTTCTTAATAATAGTTTAAGTTTTCCTTATTATCCGCATTTTTCCGATTTTTCCTGTTATAATCGTCCTAACAAAACCAATAGCGGGTGAAAAAAGGAAAGGATGAACGAAATGGAAATGAATGAGAACTGTGAAACGCAAAAGAAAAAGGGAGGAGTCTGGAAGGGCATTGTAGCGGCAGTGCTGGTAATCGGTGTGCTGGGAAGTACAACGGTATCCACCTTTAATCTGGTGACTTTAAAGTCTTACATTGCGGAGAAAGAAAAGGAAGAGAATCCGGAGACCACGGAAGATTATGTAAAGATTGCAGAAAGCTACGAAATCAAACCGACCACGGCAATCTCTGATGCATATAAGTCAGGAGATACTTCAAAGCTTACAGACAAGGAAAAAGAAACCCTTGATATGGCAAAGAAGGCGCTGGAAGAGATGAAGATTAAGGACGATATGTCCGATTATGAGAAAGAGAAGAAAGTCTATGAGTGGATGACTTCCTCTCTGCAGCAGGATGCGGGAGCGTTAACCGTTATCCCGAGTACCCAGGAGGATTGTGATAATCCGTATGGAGTGTTAAAGTATCACAATGCCGTATGTGTGGGGTATGCCACAACGTTCCGTATGTTTATGCAGATGATGGATATTGAGTGTATGGTTGAGCACAATACCGACCGTTATCATTCCTGGGATCTGGTTAAACTGGATGGAGACTGGTATATTACGGATATCTATTCGGATGCGGGATCAACCAGTTATGCACATTTTAATATGACGGATGCCATGTTTGGACAGGAGCAGAGTTGGGATCACGATTTCTTCCCGGCTGCCAATTCCATGAAATATAATGTGGCATATCAGAATAAGAAGACGGTGGATGATATATATGATTTGCCGAAGGCTCTCCGGGAAGCCATGAAGGAGAAGCTTGGGGCAGTCATGTTTGGATTTAAGCAGGAGATTACGGAAGAGGATGCACAGGTGGTTGCTAATATGGCAACGTCCATTGACAATATTCTGATGTCCGGAACCTATAAGGATATGCCGTATTCTCTTGGAACCTATAACTGGGTTAAGGATCCGGAGACGGATGAGTATCTGTTCCGGGTATCCATGCCGTCTTACACTACGGATGAACAGAATAACGCGAACCTGTCAGAGAAGGAACTGGAGAAGATTGAAAAAGCAGTACAGAAAGCATTTTCCGGTCTGGAGCCGGTTGCCGACGGTATGATGGGCGAAGGCTATGGCGATGGTTATGTGGAAGCCGGTGATATTGCAGTCGATGGAAAAGGCATTGAAATTGGAGGAACGGAAGAAGGGATCGTAGAGTAGTGAAAAAAAGAATATCTGTAATGCTAGTCGTACTAACACTGCTGTTGTGCGGCTGCGGAGGAAAAACAAGTGAGACAGTCAGCATGTATGATCTCAGGCAGGCGATGGAGGCTGCGGATTCAAGTCTGCCGGAGATGTTAAATGCAAGCAATAATGATAAAGATGCAGAAGACTTATTTGTAAACATTTCCGATATGGATTATGACAAAGTGGACAGTTACTTTGTCAGCTATTCGAAAGAAGGCAAAGCGGATGAGATTGCAGTGATTGCAGTGCGCGATGAAGCCGATATTGAGGAGGCAAAGAAAAGTCTTCAGGCGCATAAGGAAGACCGGTATAAGCTTCTGAACCAGTACGAGCCGGAGGAAGTGAAGAGAATTGAAGATGGAGTCATTTTTTCCAGCGGACGGTATGCGGTTCTGATTATCTGCGACGATACGGATTCCGTGCGTAAAGCATTTGAAGAGACTGTAAAGTAAGAAAAGAGACAGGCGAAAAGTTTCGCCTGTCTCTTTGTTTTTATAAAAGAACAGCCGAAGCATGGCATTTGCATAGGGGCTGTGATAGAATGATTGTGGAATAGCAGAGGATGGAAGAATGACGGAATTAGAAGAGTATTATAACAAATTTAATGAGGACAAGCGTCTGGACAGCCGACACGGACAGGTGGAATTTGTTACAAGTATGCGTTATATCCACCGGTGTCTGGAAGAGATTGCAGAGGGCAGACAGCCGGGAGAAATCAAACTTCTGGATGTGGGCGCAGCAACCGGGCGTTACAGCATTCCGCTTTCGGAAGAGGGGTATGATGTCACGGCAGTGGAACCGGTTAAGCACAATCTGGGAAGACTGAAGCAAAAAAGCAGCGCGGTTCATGCTTATCAGGGAAATGCCCTGAATCTGAAACGCTTTGCGGATGACAGTTTTGATGTCACTCTTTTGTTCGGACCGCTGTATCATCTGCATGAGGAAGAGGACAAGCTTACCGCCCTTCGGGAAGCCAGGCGTGTCACAAAACCACAGGGGAGAATTCTGGTGGCGTATATTATGAATGAGTTCAGTGTCATCACATACGCATTTAAGGAGCGTCATATTATGGAAGCTCTGGATACAGGGATGCTGGATACGGAGTTTCACTGTACCAGGAATGCCAATCCGCTGTATAGTATGGTGCGACTGGAAGATATTGCGCGGCTGAATGAGAAAGCGGGACTGTTCCGGGAGAAAATCATTGCGGCAGACGGTGCGGCAAATTATATCCGTCCGTTTTTAAATGCTTTATCCACTGAAGAATTTGAAGCGTTTTTACAATACCATCTGACAACCTGTGAGAGAATGGACCTTATGGGGGCAAGCGGTCACACCGTAGATATCCTCAGGGTTTCGGACTCTGTATAGAAGTGCAGTAAGAAGGGAAACCTGATACGATGAAGAAAATAGTTAAGGCGGGACTGCTTTGTATGACAGTATTGTTATCCGGTTGCAGGGCGCCGATTACAACCGACTCTCCGGCGGCAGAACCTGTCGTGGATACGCAGACTGCCGTAACGGAGGCACCGGTTCCGGAGACCGAGCAGGAACCGGCTTCGGAGGTGGAGAGAGAGCCGGTAATCCGGACTGTTAAGATTACGGCGGTGGGGGACTGTACACTGGGGCCCACCCAGAAGCAGCCATATTCCGTTAATTTTCATTCCTATTATGACAAATATGGGGAGAATTACTTTTTTGACGGAGTGCGGGAGGTTTTTGAAGCAGATGATTTTACTCTGGTGAATCTGGAGTGCGTACTGTCCAATTCCGATGACAGGGTAGAGAAAACATGGAACTTAAAAGGAAAGCCCGAGTATGTTGGTATTATGACGAACAGTTCTGTGGAGGGCTGCAGTCTTGGAAACAACCATACCTTTGATTATGGGCAGGCGGGACTGGACGAGACGAGAGAGGTGTTGAACGAAGCCGGAATCGTGTTTGGATTTAACGAGCACACGGATATATACACAACGCAATCCGGAGTGAAGATTGGCATTGTCTCAGCCAGCCAGCTTTCCGCGGACGAAAAGCATGCCAATTATATCAGGGACGGCATACAGGAGCTTCGGGACAAAGGAGCGGACCTTGTGATTGCAAGCTGCCACTGGGGGATTGAAGGAGACCATTATCCCAATGATTATCAGAGAACGCTGGCGCATAATATCATTGACTGGGGAGCGGATCTTTTAATCGGCACACATCCCCATGTGCTGCAGGGAATTGAATTATACAATGGAAAGGTGATTTGCTACAGCCTTGGAAATTTCTGCTTTGGAGGAAATCTGAATCCGGAGGTGAAGGATACCGCGATTTATGAGCAGACCTTTACATTTGTGGACGGGGAGCTGCAGACCGACATTATGGCGGATATTATTCCGTGCAGAATCAGTTCCACGGACAGTCGGAACGACTTTCAGCCAACCATTGCAGAGGGCGAAAAATGGGAAAAAATCATCAAAGATATGAATGATTATTCCCAGTCTTACAGTAATATAAAGTTTGATCAAGAAGGAAAACTTACGGTTCGGGAAAGCGGGGACGCTTTATGAGAAGAAATAAATTCAGGAAAAGAATGAGGGAGCATAAAATGGAAGAAAAAGAGAACGTATCAATTTTGCCGGAAGAAAAAGCGGCGAAGAGATTATTTCCTTTGGATACGATATCCGGGTTTCCGGTACGTCCCGGATTTTACCGGATGAACGGAGCTTATGAAATTGCAGACGGAGTCAGTTTTACAGTCAGCTCCCACGAGGCAACAAGCTGTACCCTGCTTTTGTTTCATCCAATGGAATCAGAGCCGTATGCGCGGATTCCGATTCCGGAGAATTACCGGATAGGGGATACGTATTCCATACTGATCTATGGATTAAAGATTGAAGAATTTGAGTATGCATATCAGTTTGAGGGTCCGTATTGCCCGGAAAAGGGACTTTTGTTTGACAAGGAGAATATCATTCTGGATCCGTATGCGAAAGCGGTAACGGGGCAGCGAAAATGGGGAGAGAGACCGGAAAGCGGCAGGAAATTCATGTACAAGGCGCGGGTGGTCGGAAGCTGCTTTGACTGGAAAGGGCTGGAACAACTGCATTATAAGTTTGAAGATCTGATTATCTATGAGGCTCATGTGCGCGGTTTTACAAAGGATGAATCTTCCGGGGTTACTGCGAAGGGAACCTTTGAGGGCTTACGGCAGAAGATTCCGTATCTGAAAGATCTTGGAATCAATGCGGTGGAGCTGATGCCAATTTTTGAGTTTGATGAGATGGAGAGCCCACGTGTGGTAGATGGTGAACAACTCTACAATTACTGGGGATACAATACGGTCTCTTTTTTCGCACCGAATACCAGTTATGCCAGCGAACAGGAGCATAACCATGAAGGGGATGAGCTGAAACGCCTGATCCGGGAGCTGAAGCAGAACGGAATTGAGGTTATTCTGGATGTCGTGTTCAATCATACGGCGGAAGGAAATGAACTGGGACCGAGCTTCAGCTTCAAGGGGATTGATAATAATATCTATTACATGCTGACACCGGATAAAAAATACTACAATTTCAGCGGATGCGGCAATGTGATGAACTGTAATCATCCGGTGGTGCGGCATTTTATATTGGACTGTCTTCGCCACTGGGCAATTGAATACCGTGTGGATGGATTCCGCTTTGATCTGGCGTCGATTCTCGGAAGAGATCAGAACGGAGCGCCGATGGATAATCCGCCGATTCTGGAAGCGCTGGCATTTGATCCGATTCTCAGTAAGATGAAGCTGATTGCAGAGGCATGGGATGCAGGCGGACTGTATCAGGTCGGTAGCTTCCCGTCATGGAACCGGTGGGCGGAGTGGAACGGCAGATATCGTGATGATATGCGCTGCTTCTTAAAGGGTGATGCGGATATGGCAGGACGTGCCATCACACGAATTACAGGTTCTCTGGATATGTATGATGCAGCGAATCGAGGATACAGCGCATCCGTGAATTTCCTGACCTGTCATGACGGCTTTACCCTTTATGACCTGTATTCTTATAATCAGAAGCATAATGAGAAAAACGGTTGGAACAATACCGATGGGGACAATAACGGTCATAGCTGGAACTGCGGAGAAGAGGGTGAGACGCAGGATCCGCAGGTGGAAGGACTGCGCCGCAGGCTGGTGAAAAATGCATTCGCGGCACTGTTGTGCAGCAGGGGACCGGCAATGTTTTTGGCGGGAGATGAGTTCTGCAATACACAGTTTGGAAATAATAATGCATATTGTCAGGACAATATTATCTCATGGCTGGATTGGAACCGGTTGGAGGAATATGGAGAAATCCATGACTTTGTGCGGTTTATGATTCATTTTCGGAAAGCGCATCCGATTCTTCGGAACGATACAAAGCCGGCAACAAACGGAATGCCGTTTGTCAGCGTGCACAATGGGGCGCCGTACAATAATATGACGGACAGCAATACACGGTTAATCGGAGTGATGTATGCGGGACGGAACAGTGAGGATACGGAAGATGATATCGTATTCTATGCAATGAATGCGTTCTGGGAACCACAGGATCTGTATGTACCGGATTTGCCAATGGGCTGGCATTGGAAAATTGTTGCCAACACGTATTGTGAATTTGTTGAAAATGAGAATTTTGCAGAAAAAACGGAGCATGAAGGGAATCGGATAAAGATACCGGAACGTAGTACCATTATCCTTCTTGCAGAAAGGGTGGAAGAGACATAAGTCTTTTCCACTTTTCTATTTTGGGCAGTCAGTAAGACCGATCAGATAGTCGGCAGAAACCTGCAGAATGTCTGCCATGCGGGCAAGACTGACCACATCAGGGGAGCGTCTTCCGGTGCGATAGCCGCTGATGGTGGAGGCAGCCACAAACATTTTGTGGGCAAGTTCCTGATTCGAGATGCCCTTTTGCCGCATAACAGAATCCAGCCGTTGCCCAAATACTGTGTAATTATAGTCTTCTTTCGTGATTTTTTCGATATAGATGTCCATAGCGATATTGTAAAGATTGCTATCTGAAATCTGTCGAAAAAACGCGATTCGCGTCAAAAGTCTTAGCTAATAAGAAAAATTATATCCAGCCGCCGTCCAGGGTGAGGATTTGCCCGTTCAGATAGGCAGTTCCGGTGGCAAGGGAGAGGGCAAGCTGTGCAACTTCTTCCGGCTGTCCCATGCGCCCGGCAGGAATCTCTTCGGTCAGTGCCAGCCGCTCATCCTCGGAAAAACAGCGATTCATATCGGTATCGATGACGCCGCAGGCAATGGCATTGACCTGAATATTGCTTGGGGCAAGTTCTTTCCCCAGAGCTTTGGTAAAAGCATTGATGCCGCCTTTGCAGGCAGAGTAGGCAACCTCACAGGAGGCACCCACATTGCCCCAGACGGAAGAGATATTGATGATTCTGCCGGATTTGGCAGAGACCATGTGTGGTACGGTGAGGCGGCAGGTGGAGAATACGGAAGTCAGGTTTGTTGCAACAATCCGGTTCCAGTCGGCAATGTCCATATCCGTCAGCAGTCCGATATAGGAAATTCCGGCATTGTTAATCAGAACATCAATTTTGCCATAGACCGCCAATACATCCGAAATCATTTCTTCCACAAAAGAATATTCTCCGATATCGCCAATATAGATTTCCACGTTTGCATGATAGTGCTCTTTCAGTTCCTGTGCCAGCAGCCGGAGCTGTTCGCCGGAATTGTGGCAGCACAGCGCCAGCCGGTATCCTTCCGCGGCGAAGGCGCGCGCAATTGCTGCGCCAATTCCCCGCGAAGCTCCTGTAATCAGTACGGTTTTGTTCATTTTATTGTCCTTTCGCGAATGTAAGAGGAAAGATTTTCAGTTACAGTATAACTTCGATTATAAAAATAGTATACCATTTCCTGTAAAAATCCTGCAAAAAAATTTGGAATTTTACTGGACAAAGCTGTGTAAGTGTGATATTATAATCGGGCAGTTGTAAAACGGCGCGTGGCTCAGCTTGGTAGAGCGCTGCGTTCGGGACGCAGAGGTCGCAGGTTCAAATCCTGTCGCGCCGATTCCTTGGCAGGGGCACCTCAGAGGTTTTCCAATGGGAAAATTTCTGGGGTTCTTTTCGGTTTATAGGGAATTGTTACGGTTTGGAGAAAGGGGTACGGAGATATGGAACAGGAAAAGGAGCAGGAACAGAAAAAGAAGCAAAGACGGAAAACCATATTGGAATGGGGTATTTATTTCATTATTCTGGCAGCGATTTATATTATTTTTCACTTTTTCCTGATGATTGGACGAATTCCGTCAGAGAGTATGGAACCGTTATTGAACGTGCATGACTGGGCGATTGGAGACAGAAATGCATATGATGATACAACACCGCAGAGGGGCGATATCCTCATGTTTTATCTGGAGGAAGAGAACACAACTCTGATTAAGAGGGTTATCGGTTTGCCGGGAGAAACGGTTTCCTTTGTTGATGGACATGTATACATTGACGGAGAACCTTTGGATGAGTCGGAATATCTGTCCGAAGATGTGGTGACGGAATGTGATGAGACTTTTACGGTGCCGGAGGACAGTTATTTTATGATGGGAGATAACAGAGAGGTGTCTTTTGATGCAAGATACTGGGAGAACCATTATATTACTTTGGATGATGTGAAATCGAAGTATTTGTTTGTGATTCCGTTCCATAAGCTTCCGTGGTACTAAATACCAACGTAAAAAACAGGGAATGATAGGAGATACATATGTTTACAACAAGAGAATTGCAGGATGAAATCATACGGCTGAAGAAGGAAAAGGATGTCTGCATACTGGCGCATGCTTACCAGAGCCATGATATCTGGGAGGTTGCCGATTATGTGGGCGATTCGTATGGACTGAGCAAGCAGGCAGCACAGGCACAGCAGAAAACCGTTCTGATGTGCGGAGTGCGTTTTATGGCAGAGACGGTGAAGATCCTGTCACCGGATAAGAAGGTGATTCTGTCCAATGCAAACGCAGGGTGTCCGATGGCGGAACAGATGGATGTGGAACTGATTTCCAATATGAAAAAGATGTATCCGGATTATACGGTTGTGGCATATATCAACACAACTTCGGAGCTTAAGACCATCTGTGACGTGTGTGTGACTTCATCTTCTGCCGTCTCTATAGTGAAGAATATTGAGAACAAGAATATCTTATTTATCCCGGATTGCAATCTCGGTCGATGGGTGGCAGGACAGGTTCCGGAGAAGAACGTCAAGCTGCTTCAGGGCGGCTGCCCGACGCATGTACGGATGTCTTTAAAGGATGTGGAGGCTGCAAGGGCAGAGCATCCGGACGCATTGCTTCTGGTGCACCCGGAGTGTCTTCCGGAGGTATCGGAGCGTGCAGATTACAGAGGAAGTACCACCGGCATTATGGAATATGCGAAAAAGAGCGACGCAAAAGAGTTTATCATCGGCACGGAAAACAGCATTGTCCAGCATTTACAGTTTGCGTGTCCGGACAAGCGCTTTTATCCGCTGTCGAAAGACTGCGTCTGCCATAACATGAAGCTGACAACGTTGAGTGATGTGTATCAGTGCGTACAGGGAATCGGTGGCGAAGAGATTACGCTGGAGCCGGAAGTGATGGAAAAGGCAAAGCGTTGTATTGATACCATGCTTACACTGGGAGAATAGCATGTTTTTAAGAAGCACGGAATTTTATCGTAAACCGTATCGCTTCCCCTTCCATATTTTGAACGGTGATATTGGTATTGTGGTTATCTGCAATCGCTTTGGCGATAGATAATCCGATACCGAATCCGTTCCCGGAGGTCCGGGCTTTGTCCGCGCGGTAGAAGCGGTCAAAGAGAGAATCCATTTCCAGAGAGCTCACGGCAGCATAACTGTTTTCAATATAAAATACCGGATGTTTTCCGCTTTGTAAGGATATGCGGATATATCCGTCAGCATCACAATATTTGATGGCATTATCCATCAAAATCGACAGAAGCTGGCTGATTTCAGCTTCATTTCCCATAATCACAACATCAGAATTGATTTCCGAAGTAAAGGACAGGTGCTTTTGCTCTGCCAGAGGGCAAAAGAGGGAAGCCGTCTCATTGGCAATATCGCTCAGGCTGATTTTGGATTTTTCCACGGGAGTATTTTCCTCATCCATACGGGCAAGGTATACGAGCCGGTTAATCAGAAGCGTCATTTTATTCCCTTCGCTTTTGATGTCATCAATCCATTCATTTTTCCCGATTTCGGACTCCACAATGTCCAGGTCTGTCAGCATGAGCGTCAGCGGGGTCTTTAATTCGTGATTGGCATCCGTAATAAAGCGTTTCTGTTTTTCGTAGCTTTCGGCCACAGGTTTTACGGCACGCTTGGAAAGTACAAAGACCAGTATCAGAAGGATGGTTCCGCCGCCAAGTAACACAGCGGCTGCAGCAACCAGAATGATTCTTGCGGTGACACGGAAATTGCTGTTCTGGATAAAAATAATGAAGATTTCATCTGCCTGCGAGGTTACCTTATAGCGGTATTCGCCAAGCCAGCCACGGGTTTTCTTGCTTTCCAGGGCCTTTTGACCGTACTCCAGTGTTTCAGCATCGGAAACACTGGCGATGGATGCGGTGTTGGATGAGATATAGTGTTTGGCGGAATCATAGGTTACCGTGAAAAAGCGGGTGGTAAACGGCGCTTCCGGACTGATGGCATCCGGTACCGGAGATGGCTTCTGCGGCATTGGCTGTCTGTGGTCAAAAGGGCGTATTTGTCCCCCGTCTTTTTCGATGATATCGGCAAGGGAATCCGTCGAAGCGGTTGCCTGCCAGTAATTGAAAATGTAAATGGTGGAAAAAATCACACCAAATACAATCAAAAATGAAATCATACATATCCGGATAAATTTTTTCTGAAGCTGATATATCATGTCTTTCCTCCCTGTCAGGATACAATCATATAACCGGCATTACGAATAAAACGAATTTCATGGGGCGCACTTAATGCTGTTAATTTCTTGCGGATATTGGAGATGTGCACCCACATGGTGTTGATTTCCACATCGCTGTCCCAGCCTCATATGTGGGACATAAGCTGATCCGAAGTGATGACGACACCGGGTTTTTGCATCAGCATTTCCATAATCTGATATTCCTTGCTGCTTAAGCTCTGGCACTGGTCTTTGTAGGTCAGTTCATAGGTGGAGCGGTTCAAGGTCAGATTGTCATAGCTGAGCAGATCGGGAACAAAATTATCTTTCCGGCGGAGCATTGCCCGGACTCTTGCAAGAAGCTCCTGCGTGTCAAAGGGTTTGGCGAGATAATCATCCGCACCTGCATCCAGACCTTCCACCCGTTGGTATACTTCTGTTTTGGCGGTAAGAAACAGGGCAGGTGTGGAAACGCCGCTGGCACGCAGCTTCCGCAGTACTTCCACGCCGTCGAGTCCCGGCATCATGATGTCCAGAATCATACCGTCATAATCATCATTCAATGCGTAATCGAGAGCTTCCGGACCGGTGGAGACTGCATCTACAAGATACTGGTTTTTTTCAAAAATATGTTTTAAGGATTTTAATAGTTTTTCATTATCTTCCGCAATCAGTAAATGCATACCGTTTTCCTCCTTATCAATATAATTATAGCATAGTTTCCTAAAGTTTCCCTAAAGGAAATAGCCCGGTATTCTTTAGCGTGGCTTTAGGGTGGACGGATATAATGAAAGCACATCGAAGTTAGGAGGGATGTGTTTTGAACTTTCGTC
>JAQXZD010000073.1 GCA_029227035.1 Lachnospiraceae bacterium | reverse complement strand
AATCATTGAGTAGTTATATTTGCGTTTCCATTCCGCATAGGCCTTCAGGCTCTCCTCAATGACCCATGATCCGATAGGAATGATCGCACCATTTTTCTCCGCAATCGGTATAAACACAGCCGGACTTATCATTTTGCCATTGTCATCTTTCCATCTGATCAATGCTTCCACACCGCGCAACGCTCTATCCGAAGTGCGGAACTGCGGTTGAAAGTTCATGGTAAAGTTTTGTGCAAACACAGCCTCTTTCAGTTTATTCTCTATTGTTACATTATTCAGGAAATCATCCAGAATCGCACCGTCAAAATACTGGATCTTATCTTTGCCAAGACTTTTGGCTTTAAACATAACAATCTCTGCACAATTAATCAATTCTAATGTAGCAGTTGCGGCCTCCGGATACTCAGCCACGCCCACGCTTGCGGTGATATAGATTTCCTGTCCACCGGTCAATAAAAACGGCTTTTCAAACCGTTCCCTGATGATCCGATAGATTGTCTCCACACTTCTTGCACCACAGGGATTATATATTGCAATGCAATAAATATCACTGTTAAAATGGGAAATAACAATATTATCATTCATCAGCTCAAGTAAAAACTGTCCCACAACCTGAACCAGTTCATCACCAACAATAATGCCCATACCGTCATTGATTTTGCGAAAATCATCCAGATCGATAAACATGACAGCTACAGTCTCATTTTCCTCCTGGGCACGTCTGACAAATTCTCCCAGCAATCTTACAAAATAGTTACGGTTATACAGACCGGTTAAAAGGTCGTAATACGCCATATAAGTCAATTCATCATTCTGGGAATTAAATTTGGTTACATCCTTAAAACGGATAATCTTATCCGTCGGATGGTTCATTGCATCATATACAATATTAACCTCAACCTCAATACAGATCCGCCTCTCCTTAAGTTTTATCTCGATAGATTGGCTTTTAATGCCCTGTTCTTCAATAAAAAGAACCTTCTGGAGCGGAATAATGTCTTTTTCCTCCACACATTCATATAGCTTTGTCAGATCTTTCAGGTCTGTGATTGTAAAAGGGAAAAAATGACTCCAATTTGCAATTGTCTGCACGCGGTCTTCTTCGTAATTATAATACAGAACTGCATTATTCGACGTCTCACAGATCAGCCGGAGCATTTTCTCATCTCTGCTCAGCTTACGATTCATCGCACTTAGTAAATCAACTTGATATTTCAGTTCTTCCATATGCTGTACCCCTTTGCCACCCGGAATGAAGCATTCCGAGCAGCATTCCCAATTCTTATATTCCCAGATTAACCTTATCTTGTATCTTTATTACTATTTCTTAGTAATGTAACCCTTAGCTTTTAATGTCTCTGCACACAGAACAGCGCCCCCTGCTGCACCACGTACCGTATTATGAGACAGTCCCACAAATTTCCAGTCGTATACATGATCCTCGCGGATACGGCCTACACTGATTCCCATGCCATTCTCAAAGTCAACATCCAGCTTAACCTGTGGACGGTTATCTTCTTCCATAACCTGAATAAACTGCTTCGGCGCGCTGGGAAGATTCAACTCCTGCGGAAGCCCTTTGAAGTTAACCAGCTTTTCAATCAACTGTTCTTTGGTCGGCTTCTTCTTAAATTTTACAAATACGGCTGCTGTATGTCCGTTTAAAACCGGTACTCTGATACACTGACAGGTAATGACCGGGCTGGTAGCAGGAACGATTTCTCCGTTCTCAACCTTGCCCCAGATTCTAAGAGGCTCTTTCTCACTCTTTTCCTCTTCTCCGCCAATATAGGGAATCACATTTTCAACCATCTCAGGCCAGTCCTTAAAGGTTTTGCCCGCTCCGGAAATTGCCTGGTAAGTTGTTGCAACCACTTCATATGGCTCAAATTCCTTCCATGCGGTAAGCACCGGTGCGTAACTCTGAATGGAGCAGTTCGGTTTTACGGCAATGAAACCTCTGGTTGTACCCAGACGTTTCTTCTGTGCCTCAATCACATCAAAGTGCTCCGGATTGATCTCCGGCACTACCATCGGCACATCCGGTGTCCAGCGGTGTGCACTGTTATTGGATACCACAGGTGTCTCTGTCTTAGCGTATTCTTCCTCAATCTTCTTAATCTCTTCCTTGGTCATATCCACTGCGGAAAATACGAAATCAACCTCTGCAGCAACCTTCTCTACTTCATTGACATTTTTCACAACAATATTCTTAACGCCCTCCGGCATAGGAGTTGTCATCTTCCACCTGTCGCCGACTGCTTCTGCATAGGTCTTGCCTGCAGATCTTGGACTTGCTGCGATTGTTGTTACCTCAAACCATGGATGATTTTCTAACAGAGAAATAAATCTCTGTCCCACCATACCTGTTCCACCTAAAATACCGACTTTCAATTTTTCACTCATTGTTTCTCTCCTCATCATTTTTCTATCTCTTAGATTGCATCTTGGCATCTCTAATGAACCTTATCTCGGAATATCGATGGCATCCTCATCCTGC
>JAQXZD010000072.1 GCA_029227035.1 Lachnospiraceae bacterium | reverse complement strand
AAGCGTTCTCACCGATAACGATTGTCTCAGGAGCCTCTGTAAATCTAGCACCTGCATTAACAGTCTTTGCAGTTGCGTAAAGCTTCTTTGTGTAAGTCTTGGCATTCTTCTTTGTAGACTTCTTATAAGATACCTTAACCGTAACTTTTGCGGATCCCTTCTTAACAGCTGTAACCTTAACTGTCTTTCCGGAAACCTTTACCTTAGCTACGCTCTTCTTTGAAGAAGAAGCTGTAACCTTTACACTCTTCCATGTAGAAGGTGTTGTAACCTTGATGTTCTTGGTCTGAGCCTTCTCAGTACCAACAGCAACGGTTACTTTCTTTGTGGATAACTTTGCGGTTGAAGCTGCCTCAACAGGAGTTGCAGGAACTGCTGTAACTACCATTGCTAAAGCAAGACCTAAAGCCATCACTTTTTTCATTGCTTTCATCTTTTTTCCTCTCTTTCCTTCTCGATTAACCTCCGTCAGAAACTACCCGTTTGACCTCACACGTTCCAGTTCCCTCACCTGCACTTCCCAAACCGCTGCGGACGATTGTTCCGATTCAGTGTTCTCCCTGATTGCCTCCGCCGATATCCTCGAGCAAAGCTCATTACCGGCATTGTCTGCAGACACATAAATTGTTTCCAACCGAAGCCTCTGTCTCGTCAGTTCGTCGCGTAGAGTGAAATCGACGTTGATTGTCCAGCATCAAAATCAGCAAGCTAAAGCTCCAACGATTCTCAGCTTCTATATGTATCTGTAATTGTAAGGTTTGTCTGGAATTCTTTATCAATCCCAGTTTCCATAGTTCTAATAGCTGCTAACCTCTTCCTCGTACTTCTTTTATAGCAGTACTATTTTAACTACTCTACGTGACAATAATACACCAACTATTCTGCCATTGCAACACCAAAATTGCATTTTATGGAAAAAAATTTTTTAATATTTTCTTAACTCTTTAAGAATTGTTTCATTTTTCACTATTATTTGAAATATTCCACTCCCGATTCGAAGATCTTCATATCCTGCTCTCCATAGATATTCATGGCTACGGAACGGTCGCGGCGCTCGCTGTGTGCCATCTTGCCCAGGACTCTTCCGTCCGGACTGGTGATTCCTTCGATTGCCATGTAGGATCCATTCACATTCCACTCTTCATCCATGGTCGGCACTCCGGCTTCGTTGACGTACTGGGTTGCCACCTGTCCGTTCGCAAACAGCTTGTCCAGCCATTCCTTCGGAGCCACGAAGCGTCCTTCACCGTGGGATGCCGGATTGCAGTAGGTCTTGCCGAGCTCTGCGTTCTTAAGCCACGGGGACTTGTTGGTTACGACCTTTGTATATACCATCTTGCTGATGTGGCGGTTGATGGTATTGTAAGTCAGTGTCGGCGAATCCTCTGTCTGCATCTGAATCTGTCCGTATGGTACCAGTCCCAGCTTGATCAGTGCCTGGAAGCCGTTACAGATTCCCAGTGCCAGACCATCCCTTTTAATAAGAAGATCGTTGACCGCTTCTGTCATCTTTGCATTGCGGAATGCCGTTGCAAAGAACTTTGCGGAGCCTTCCGGCTCATCTCCTGCGGAGAAGCCGCCCGGAAACATGATAATCTGCGACTGGCTGATGGCCTTTGCAAATTCATCCACGGAATCCCTGATGTCTTCGGCGCTTAAGTTCTTGAATACCTTAATAATAGTGTTGGCTCCCGCTCTCTCAAAAGCTCTGGCACTGTCATACTCACAGTTGGTTCCCGGGAATACCGGAATAAATACGGTAGGCTTTGCCACCTTATTCTTGCAGATATAGATATCTTTTGTCTCATAGACATCCGTTTTTACGATATCCTTGTCTTCTGTAGCCCTTGTCGGGAATACCCGCTCCAATGTTCCGGTCCATGCCTGAATGGCCTCTTCAATTGGAAGCTCCATATCGCCGTAAACCAGTTTTTGATTCTCGTTAACATTTCCGATTACGGTTGCATACTCATCTTCTTTAATAATAGGAAGAAACTCTGTCGGAACCTCTGCCACAATATTTCCAAAGCCCGGTGCAAACAACTCTTCTGCTGTCACTGCTGCATCAATTGTTACGCCCAGCTTATTTCCAAATGCCATCTTGCTGACGGCTGCTGCAATT
The DNA here is from genome assembly GCA_029227035.1 of Lachnospiraceae bacterium. GTDB lineage: Bacteria > Bacillota > Clostridia > Lachnospirales > Lachnospiraceae > Roseburia. The sequence goes on along the minus strand of JAQXZD010000072.1, from coordinate 5,433 downwards.
CCTTTTCCGTCCAGTGCATAGGCAGATACAATCGCGCCCTGTCCAATCAGCTCATGCACTCTGTCATACAGCTTCATGACCTGCTCATATACCGGCAGATTGTACTTGTCGGTCTCAATCCGGAAAAGTACCAGACTGTTTCCTGCCTTTTTCAGCTCCGGCGTAATCACTTCTTTTTCCGTTGCCACATCCACTGCAAAAGATACCAGTGTCGGCGGTACGTCAATCTCATTGAAGGTTCCGGACATGGAATCCTTTCCTCCGATGGACGGCAGACCGAAACCAATCTGTGCACTGTATGCGCCAAGGAGTGCTGCAAACGGCTGACTCCAACGCTTCGGATCTTCGTTCATTCTGCGGAAGTATTCCTGGAAAGTGAATCTTACCTTCTTATAATCTCCGCCTGCGGTCACGATGCGGGAGAGAGACTCCAGCACTGCATAGACAGCACCGTGATACGGGCTCCAGGATGACAGATACGGATCAAATCCGTAAGCCATCATGGTTACCACATCCGTCTTGCCCTTTGCAACCGGAAGCTTTGCCACCATACTCTGTGTCTCGGTAAGCTGGCTTTTTCCGCCATACGGCATGTAAACGCTTCCTGCACCGATGGAGCCGTCGAACATCTCCACCAGTCCCTTCTGGGAACAGACGTTCAGGTCAGACAACATCGCAAGCCATGCGCCTTTGACATCTTTTTTATCCAAAGCTTCACTTACCTTCGGAAGTTCCATCTTCTTAAAGAAGTTCTCAGACTCCTTCGGCATCTCCACTTCCACGTCCGCTTCTTGATGAGCACCGTTCGTATTGAGGAATGCACGGGAAATATTGACGATTTCCTTTCCTCTCCAAACCAGTACCAGTCTCGGTTCTTCTGTTACAACCGCTACCTCTGTTGCCTCCAGATTCTCTTCCTTTGCGTAAGCGAGGAACTGTTCCACATCCTGCGGAGCCACAACAACTGCCATTCGCTCCTGGGATTCGGAGATGGCAATCTCGGTTCCGTCAAGACCTGCATACTTCTTCGGCACCTTGTCCAGCTCCACCCGGAGTCCGTCTGCCAGCTCTCCAATTGCAACGGATACTCCGCCGGCACCAAAATCGTTACATTTCTTGATAATGTGGCTGACTTCTTCTCTTCGGAATAATCTCTGAAGCTTTCTCTCGGTCGGTGCGTTACCTTTCTGCACCTCTGCGCCGCATACGGCGGTGGACTCTGTATTATGTGCCTTGGAGGAACCGGTTGCTCCACCGATACCGTCACGTCCGGTACGTCCGCCCAGAAGGATAATCTTATCTCCCGGATCGGAGGTCAGTCTCTGTACGGCGCGTCTTGGAGCAGCCCCCATAACAGCACCGATTTCCATACGTTTTGCCACATAATCCGGATGGTAAACCTCTTTGACATATCCGGTTGCCAATCCAATCTGGTTTCCGTAGGAGCTGTATCCTCTTGCTGCTTCTCTTACAATCTTCTTCTGCGGAAGCTTTCCTTCCAGTGTCTTGTCTGCGGAAACCGTCGGGTCTGCGGCTCCGGTAACACGCATTGCCTGATAGACATAGGTTCGTCCCGATAACGGATCTCTTATGGCTCCTCCAAGACAGGTGGCAGCACCACCGAACGGCTCAATCTCTGTCGGATGGTTGTGAGTCTCATTTTTGAAGTTTACTAACCACTCTTCCCGGACGACGGAATGCGAAGCATTCTCTCCATCCGTCGTTCGCGATTGCCGCTGAGCATCGCGAGGGGGCACTTCCGAATAATCAACTTCTACCGGCACAACGATGGAGCAGGCATTAATCTCATCGGATTCTTCCTGATCCTCAAGCTTGCCTTCTGCCTTAAGACGCTTCATGGCAAGCAGTGCCAGATCCATCAGGCAGACAAATTTATCGTCGCGTCCTGCATACATTTTGTTGTGGGTATCCAGATAGTCCTCGTAGGTCTTTTGGATTGGTTCCTGATAAAATCCGTCATCAAACTTTACATTTTTCAGTTCTGTGGAAAATGTGGTATGGCGGCAGTGGTCGCTCCAGTAAGTATCCAATACCCGGATTTCCGTCATGGACGGATCTCTTTTTTCATCTCCGCGGAAATAATTCTGGATATGTAAAAAGTCCTTGAAAGTCATGGCAAGGTTCAAAGAGTCATACAGTTTCTTTAACTCTTCCTCCGGCATTCCGATGAATCCGTCAAAGATTGCCACGTCTGCCGGCTCCTCGAATTCCTGCACCAGTGTCTGCGGCTTTTCGGTTCCGGTCTCTCTGGAATCTACCGGGTTGATGCAGTATTCCTTGATTGCTGCAAGCTCCTTGTCCGTAATCTCTCCACCGATAACATAGGTGGTAGCGCTGCGGATAATCGGTTCCTCCGTCTCATTCAAAAGCTTCACGCACTGTTCTGCGGAATCTGCTCTCTGGTCGAACTGTCCCGGCAAAAATTCTACTGAGAAAACCTTTGCACCTTCTGCGTCAAACTGTTCCTCATAAACGTTATCCACCGGCGGCTCGGAGAATACGGTCTTTAAGGCTTTCTGATAAGTCTCCTCCGACACATTCTCCACATCATATCTTGTCAGCACCCGGACGGATTTCACTCCGATTCCCAGATAATGCCTGATTTCATGGCTCAGTTCCTTCGCCTTGACTGCAAAGTCCGGCTTTTTTTCAACGTATACACGACGTACATTCCCCATAGGGTTGTCCTCCTTTTCTGTGTTAGTAACTACTTTAATTCCTATTATAGCAACTTTATTTAGATAAGTAAAATTAATGTGACTAACGTTATTTATTATCTGTACTAATGATATATTTTCGTACAACCGCAAAAGGAGACCGCTGACTGCAGTCTCCTTTGTGTTCTTTCTATTATATTATTGTTGCACAAGCTCAGTCACCGGCTCCTCCGCAGGTGTCACGGTTTCCTGTTCCTCTGTAGACACCTCGGTTCCGGGCACTTCTGTTCCAGGTTCTTCTGTTCCCGGCTCTTCCGTTCCCGGCTCTTCCGGTTCATCCGGATTCGGATTGACATACTTCACGGTAATCGTCACTTTCTTAGACTTATTTCCCGCCTTATCCTTTGCATAGACGGTAACCTTATATTCACCGTAGGCTTCCTTTTCCATTGCCGCAAGCAGCTTGGAAGCGCTGACCGTAATATATTTTGAAGAAAGCTTCTCTCCGCTGTCGGTTGCCTTTACGTTATCTTTTATCAGTTTCACAAGCTTAGACTCCGTCATTGCCTGATCGATTGTCAGCGTCTTTTTCTTCACACTGACTGTCGGCTTCTTCGTATCCTTCACCGTGATATAGATACTCTTCGTGGTTACATTTCCTTTGGAATCCTTCGCCGTATAAGTAATCTTGTATTTTCCTGTCTTCTTGGTATCACACTTTCCCTTAACCGTATACTTAAGACTCTTTCCCTTGTAATCGGTTGCTTTCACGCCCTTTTTCAGATTTGGTGTTTTTGAACACCGTTCAACCGTCTTGTTTGACAGTCCCGTGAACTTCGGTTTCATCTTCTGCCACGGATTCTTCGGATCCGGATCCGTCGGATCCCATCCTCTGTATGGGCTGGATACATCAATCCGCACCGGTGTCGGCTTGCCAAGAGGTCCCGGATCTTTACTGTCATAAATGGTAATCTTGGTGCCGGAGGCACAGTTGTCATAAATCCACTTGGAATCGGCAACGCTCAGACGTACACAACCGTGGGACGCTGTCTGTCCCAAACGGTTATAGGAATTGTACGCAAGCTTGCTTGGATCCTTTTCATTGTAAAATACGGAATGGAACAGTACCCCTCCCGTAATCCGACAGCAATACTGCCCGTACACATTTCCCATCAGCTCATGCCAGCGGTACTTGGAAGACATGGTAAAAGTTCCCTTAGGTGTCGCATTATTCACCCCGACGGAACATGCCATGGCTTTCACCGGTTTGGTGTAATTGCCTTTTGCATCCAGTCCGTATACAGTGACACAGTTCTGCTGACGGTTAATCTTAATATAGTAAGGCAGCTTTGTCTTTGCCTCCGTCACTACAGGCTGTGCCACGCCAACCAACAGCATAAGCGCTGCGGTCACTGCACATACGATTCTAAAAAATCTCCCTTTCGTTTTCATGATATTCTCCTTTTGAAATCTTTTGTATGTTCTAATAAATTTGACACTTTAATAAGTAATCCTTATAATAACGGTGTAACAATTCCATCAATTACAAAGGACATTTGATTATATGGACATCAATTATGAATTATACAAGGTTTTTTACTATGTTGCAAGTTCTCTTTCCTTTTCCGAGGCCAGTAAAAAGCTTTTTATCTCCCAGTCTGCCGTCAGCCAGTCTATCAAAACCCTGGAACAGCGGCTCGGCCAGACTCTTTTTATCCGGAGCACAAAAAAAGTACAGCTCACCCAGGCGGGCACGCTTCTGTTTAAGCATGTGGAACCTGCCGTCAACCTGCTCTCCCGCGGCGAGAGCCAGCTTTTGGACACCGGCATGCTGGGGCAGCTTCATATCGGTGCAAGCGATACCATCTGCCGCTATTTTCTGCTGCCGTACCTGAAGCGCTTTCATGAACGTTTTCCCAATGTTCCGATTAAGATTACCAACGCAAGCTCCATCGAATGTGTCAATCTGCTGGAACAGCGGAAAGTGGATATCATTCTGACCAATTTTCCAAACTCCCACTTAAACCGCTCCCATATCCAGCGGACTGTCTGCAGCTTTTCCGACGTGTTTATCGCCAACCCTGCATACTTTCCGCTTCATCAGCAGGAGATTCCATTTGCCCGGTTGCAGCAATATCCCATCATGATGCTCGACCGTAACAGCACCACCAGTGAATTTCTGCACAATATCTTTTTGCAGCATCAACTGGAGCTGATTCCGGAAGTGGAGCTAAGCAGCAACGACCTGTTGATTGACATGGCCCGTATCGGGCTTGGCATTGCCTTTATTCCGGATTTCTGCCTGTTACAGCAGACGCAAGAACTTTTTATTTTGAAAACCAAAGAGCAGATGCCCAGGCGGCAGATTGTTGCAGCCGTCAACACCACGTTTCCGGTCTCCTCTTCCACCGAAGAATTCTTATCCCTTCTGCCGGATGCCTAATTGTTCTTCCAAAAGGCGGCAATCTCCTCCTCAAGCTGCAAAACGGTACAGATTCTGCGGTCTTCCCACTCCCTCGGAAACAAGGGAACATAATCAGACTGCAGAAACCTCTCATCCAGAAGCAAAATCACCCCTCTGTCCTCATCGGTACGGATTACGCGCCCTGCCGCCTGTAATACTTTATTCATGCCGGGATAACGAAATGCATAGTCAAACCCACAAAGTCCCTGTTCATCATAATAATTTTTCAAAATTTCCCGCTCATCGCTGATCTGTGGAATTCCGGTTCCCACAATCGCCGCTCCGATGAGC